>DMZB01000272.1:0-2049 GCA_003482405.1 Lactobacillus sp.
GCTAAACTTTAACCAAAAGGTCTCTTATCGCAACTTATTTCGTTATAAAAGCCGAATGATTATGTCGATTGTCGGAATCGCTGGTGGTTGTGCATTAATTTTATGCGGATTCGGTATTCGTGATTCAATACAAGCATCCGGAACGCGACAATATCACAACATCGTGCGTTATCAAGCTGTTGTTTCACTCAATGAGACCGCCTCAATCGATCGAGTTCAACATATTTTGCAACACAATACACAGTTTAAAAAAAGCACCGCAGTCGCTGCTCAAACGGCGAGATTACGCCACGGCAATGAAAGTGTTAGCTCGGTGAATGTTTTCACGCCGAAAACAATGGATTTTAAAGACTATGTCCATCTAAGTACACCCAGCGGTCAGAAAATTTCACTGCCAAAACGTGGTGCTGTGTTATCACAAAAGACGGCCACACTGTTAGGCGTACAGGCTGGAGACACAGTCAACGTCGGCTTAACTGATGGCGCGACGCACCCGCTCAAAATTGTTGCAATCACGAAAAACTATATTGGTGACTACTTGTATATGAGCGCAGCCGCTTATCAACATACTTGGCAAAAGGTATCAAAACGAAACGCTTTACTGGTGCAGTTGCATGCGCAAACGGCCTCCCAACGCAATCACCTCGCACATGCCTTGCTCAAGTCTGGCGGTGTTCGCGGCACCAGCTTTGTCGCCGATCAGAAAACGACCATTGATAAAATGTCGTCTACGCTCAATCCGGTTGTTGTGATTTTCATCGTCATGTCAGGATTATTGTCGTTTGTCGTTATGTATAACCTAACCAACATCAATGTCTCAGAACGCATTCGTGAACTTTCAACTGTGAAGGTATTAGGCTTTTATGATCGTGAGGTAACGTTATATGTGACGCGCGAAAACATTGTGCTTACCCTACTTGGCATTGTGTTAGGTTATGGTGTCGGCAATGCGCTAACGTGGTATATCTTACGTCAGGCAACAACCGCCCAAGTGATGTTTCCCCTAGTCATTCATTGGCCAGGCTATCTTGTGGCCGCCATTCTAATGACCCTCTTTACGGCGATTGTTATTTGGTTTACTCACCAGCGTTTAAAACACGTTGATATGGTGTCTGCGTTAAAATCGACAGATTAATGAATTTTCCGTATTGCAAAAAAAGAACCCGCCAAGTGGCGAGTTCTTTTTGTATCCAAAGTCGATAATGATAAGATTAACGCTTTGAAAATTGTGAAGCTTTACGGGCCTTTTTAAGACCTGGCTTCTTCCGTTCCTTCATACGAGCATCACGGGTCAAAAGACCTGCGCTCTTCAAAGCTGAACGGAAATCAGGGTCAACCGTCAGTAATGCACGGGCAATACCGTGACGAGTGGCACCGGCTTGACCGGAGAAGCCACCACCATTGACGTTAACCAAAACATCATAATTACCAGTCGTTTCTGTTGCTGCAAATGGTTGAACAACCACTTCACGCAAGTTAGCGAAAGGAATGTATTCTTCAATATCCTTACCATTCATGGTAATTTTACCAGTGCCGGGAACTAAGCGAACCCGTGCAACTGAGTTTTTCCGACGACCTGTGCCGGCGTATTGAACAGTAGCCAATGTGATTTCCCCCTTAGATTAATTTTGTAATGTCTAAAACTTCAGGCTGTTGTGCAGCTTGATCATGCTTGTCACCTGCATAAACATGAAGTTTAAGCAGTTGATTGTGACCAAGCGTACCTGCTGGCAACATGCCCTTAACGGAAGTTTCAATCAACCGAATTGGGTTTTGTTCACGTAAGTTACCTGCAGTGCGTGACTTCAAACCACCTGGATGGTTTGAATGGTGGTAGTAGATCTTGTCTGATGCTTTTTTACCAGTCAAAGCTACTTTAGAAGCATTGAGAACAATGACAAAGTCACCCGTATCCACATTAGGGGTGAACGTTGGTTTGTTCTTACCTCGAAGAATAGAAGCAACGACTGAACTTAAACGTCCCAAAGGAACGTCTGTGGCATCAACCACATACCATTTACGGTCTACTTCACCTGGTTTTGCTAAATA
>DMZB01000272.1:2090-15121 GCA_003482405.1 Lactobacillus sp.
ATCGTGGGGCAAACAATACCAAGTAATAGTGTACTGTCCTGCCCCTCATAAGTCAATTGTTATTTTCATCTGACACGGGTTTGTCATACACCACCGCTTCCAAATACAAACCGCTGGCTGGCGCAGTCTCGCGGGCCTGCTCACGGTCTCTGGCAGCCATCACTCGGGGGATATCATCGACCGGACGACGGCCATTACCAATTTCCAGTAGCAACGCAACCATAATCCGTACTTGATTGTACAAAAAACCGCTACCATAAAAATCAAAGATAAATTCATGTGCCTCTGACCGTTCTTTCACTTGCACATCATAGATAAGTCGTACGTTTGACTTGGCCTGGCTACCTGAGGCAACAAAACTGGTAAAATCGTGTTCGCCAATCAAATCCTCACTCGCTTGTTGCATCCGTTTAAGGTCCAACGGGTATTTATAATGACCCGTATAATTGCGTTTAAACGGATCCACAAACGGCGTATTAGAGACAATGTAACGATATCGCTTACCGTGTGTCGAAAAACGTGCATGAAAGCGCTCAGTGACCTCCTCAACGCTCACAACGGCCATATCCAAAGGAAACATGCTATTTAATGCCAAACGTAAATTACGCGCTGGAATCGGTTTGGGCAAGTCAAAGTGAATCACCTGACCATGAGCATGAACGCCAGCATCCGTCCGACCCGAACCAAACACTTGAATAGCCGGCTGCGGATTTTTGGCGATCTGATTAACCACCCTGGTCAACACCGACTCCACGGTCCGTTGATGTGGCTGCACTTGAAAGCCAGCAAAATTAGTACCGTCATATTCGATCACAACTTTATAACGTTGACTCATTGCCAGCCTCCAGAAATCATTTTTACGTCATTTTCAGTCCATTACAGTTAACAACTAAACGTGCCGCAACACCACTAATGCGACATTCAGCAATAAAATAACGCCTGTCGCCAAGGTGTCCGAACCATGCCACTTGAGCACACGATAGCGCGTACGATTCTTCGCACCTTGATAACCCCGTGACTCCATGGCCGTAGCCAAGTCGTCAGCACGACCAATTGCGCCCACAAACAGTGGAATCAATAACGGAACAATGGCGCGAAGCCGCTTGATCAATCCACCATTGTTGAATTCTACCCCACGCGCACGTTGAGCGTTCATGATTGTTTGCGCCTCATCCAATAAAGTGGGCACAAAACGAAGCGCCACAGACAACATTAACGCCGTTTGTGCCACCGGAAAGTGAATTACTCGCAACGGACTCAGCAGTGCCTCGACACCATCCGCAATCGCGAGCGGCGCTGTGGTCAACGTCAAGATGGTCGCCATCGTAATAATAAGTAAGAAGCGCAAAAATACTGCCGTCGAAGTTTGAATCCCAGTGGTTGTAATCATTAAAATGCCCCAGTGCCAGTACACATGACCACCGGGTGTAAATAGTAACTGTAGAATGGCTGTAAACACAATCAACCAAATTAACGGTCCAATCCCGCGAATAAAATAACCAAACTTCAGCCCGGTCAGAAAAATCACAACACCAACGAAGGCAAACATAAGCACATAAGTCATCCAATTGCTGGTTAGAAACGCAATTACGATAAAATAAACTGCCAAAACCAGTTTGGCCCGTGGGTCTAATCGATGTAACCACGAGTGTCCGGGAATATAACGCCCTAACGTCAGCTGCTCCAGCATTACCGTCCCTCCTTCGGTAATTGGCCACGTAATTGTTCAGCCAATTGTGCCTCAGTCAGTGGCAATCCGTTAAACTTGAAACCGCGTGTAACGAGTTGCTGAGAAAATTTAGCAGCCGTGGGTAACTCAAGCTGTTGATCTTTCACCCAGTCAGCATCCGCAAATATTTCAGTTGGCGTCCCAGTTTTAACCAACTTACTATGCGCCATGACTAAAGCTTGATCCGCATAGTCAGCCACGTCATCCATCTGGTGTGTGACCAGCACAACGGTCAAATGACGTTCAGCCTTTAACTGTGCAAATGTCTCCATCATTTTTGCCCGACCACGAGGATCTAATCCAGCGGTTGGTTCATCCAAGACGAGCACTTGCGGTTGACTGGCTAATACACCAGCAATGGCCACTCGCCGCATCTGGCCACCGGACAGTTCAAACGGTGAACGATTCATCAAATCGTCGCTTAACCCGACACTGTGTGCTGCTTTATGTGCCAGATCCATTGCGGCATCGGAATCAAACCCAAAATTAAGTGGGCCAAACGCAATGTCACGCTCTACCGTTTGATCAAATAATTGATTTTCAGGGAATTGAAATACCATCCCGACATGTTGATGCAGCGCCTTTAGGTGTTTGTTGGTCGTTTTATTCGTAAGTGTGAAATCATCGACAGTCACAGTGCCAGTAGTTGGTTTTAGCAACCCATTTAGGTGCTGGACCAGCGTACTTTTGCCACTCCCTGTATGACCAATAATCGCTGTAAATGATTCACTTGGCACGTTGAAACTAATGTCACTTAAACCGACCGATTCAAACGGTGAATTCGGCTGGTACTTAAAATTTACATGGTCGAATGTGATTGCCATAGCCAATCCTCCAGCGCTTCATCCGTTAAATATTCCTTTGGGGCAACTAACCCTTGTTGCGTAAGTTGATGACGTAATTTCGTACTAAATGGCAAATCCAAACCCGTTGCTTTCAAGAGTGTCTCATCACTAAAAATTTGTTCAGGAGTGCTCTCGCTAATCAACTGACCATCGTCCATGACAATCAGTCGTTGTGCCTGTGCTGCTTCGCTTAAATCATGCGTAATCGATAAAATTGTTGGCGCCTGATTTGAACGCCGCAGTTGTTGTAAGACTGCCAAAACCGTTTGACGGCCATGTGGGTCTAACATGCTTGTCGCTTCATCTAACACAATAATACTTGGGTTCATTGCGATAATGCCCGCTAAGGCCACACGCTGCTTTTGCCCACCCGACAACCGACTTGGTTCACGGTCTGCAAACTGCCACATATCAACCGCTTCTAAGGCTTTTTGAACGCGTTGCTGCATTTCTGGGCGCGGAATACCAGCATTTTCCAGACCAAACGCAACATCATCGGCAACTGTCGCACCAACGAATTGATTGTCGGGATTTTGAAAGACCATCCCGATATGTTCTCGAACAAGCCACACAGATGATGGATCAAGTTTAGTACCAGCGACTGTTACCGTGCCAGATTTAAAGTCAATCAAACCATCTAGGGCACGAACCAATGTACTTTTCCCGCTTCCATTATGCCCAACAATCGCGACCCATTCACCAGCGTTCACCTCAAATGAAACATGATTGAGTGTTGGTCGATCTGCATCAGGATATTGATAAGATAAGTCATCTACTGAAATAATCTTGGTCACGGTGTTCCTCCACTCCCTGCCGTATCGGCATGATTATCAATTTGAAATTGGTGTTGTTCCCCGGTATGCGCAGCATGAATAAGCTGCGCCATATAGTCTTTGTATAATTTAAAACAGTGCTTATCACCGTGTTGCTGTGATAGTTTTGCAACATTAGGCTCTTTCAGTAACGCAGTGTTCCACTTTTCAATGGCTTCTGTCGTTGCTGGATTATTCAAGCCAAATTGGTCCAACTGATTAAAGGCAACGTGCACTAATTGACCGCGATCGTCAACGGTGACAACAGCTAGCACACGGTAGCCCATTACAAAGTTTTTTTCCGTTAAGGTGTACGTCCCCGGCTTAAAGGCTTCCTTTGGCAGGACTTTTGCTGCCCGTTCACTCAAACGTCGCAAACGCGATTCATGCTCGTCGTGCCGCCGTTGTGCGTTGATCGTCGTAATGGCAGTCGCACCTAAAGCAAGCACGGCCAATAATACAACCACTATACCAGTGATTAATTTTGCATGTCTCGTTCGCACTCAGTTCACACCTCACAATAAAACAATTAATACCGCACTATTTTAGCGAAAACTCAGGCATTACGCAAGTTGCCGCCGTCTAGTTTTGAATGAAAATGGTGACTGGATAATCACATTAATTAAGTCTATGTACAAAAAAATCACTTAGCATCAAGGCACGAGTAAAATTACTCATTCAAGCTAGACTGGGCGAACGCGATCGCCATCATCATAACGCTTTATACCACTGATACTAGTGATTAATTTGAATATTCAAATACTAAATCTATCCGTCGATACATTTAGGGTAGCTATTCACACTACCATTGAACTGCTCATGATTAGTCAACGAATTCCAAGATAACCATTTGCGCAGCGTCACCACGACGAGGCATTGTCTTGTACATCCGTGTGTAACCACCATTACGTTCAGCAAACTTCGGTGCTAAGTCATCAAATAACTTTTGCAAAGCAGTTTGTGCCGTAACGTTATCGCCGTCTTCTTTGACGTCAGCAACGACATCGCGCACAAAAGCAGCTGCTTCACGACGAGCATGCAAGTCACCTTGCTTGCCCCAAGTAATCATCTGGTCAGCAGTCTTACGAACTTCTTTGGCGCGTGCTTCAGTCGTTTCGATCCGACCGTTAACGATTAAGTTAGTCGTTAAGTCGCGTAACAAAGCTTTTCGTTGTGAACTGGTGCGTTGTAATTTACGGTAGCCCATGCTGGAACCCTCCTTTTGTTGATAAGTCTGACTAGTCTTCTTGTTTCAAAGAAAGTCCTAAGCCAGCCAATTTTGCCTTAACTTCTTCAAGTGACTTACGACCAAGGTTACGAACCTTCATCATGTCAGCTTCAGTTCGGTCCGTTAACTCTTGCACCGTGTTGATACCAGCACGCTTCAAACAGTTGTAAGAACGAACAGACAAGTCTAACTCTTCGATGGTCATTTCGAGCATCTTTTCCTTGTGTGTCTCTTCTTTTTCGACCATGATTTCGGCATTTTTCGCCGTATCAGTCAAATCAACAAACATTGCAAGGTGTTCAGTTAGAATCTTGGCCGCGAGACTAATTGCTTCGCTAGGTGTAATTGAACCATCTGTCCAAACATCTAGCGTGAGTTTGTCATAGTCGTCACGCTGGCCGACACGCGTGTTCTCAACTTGATAGTTGACACGTTCGATTGGGGTATAAATGGAATCGATTGGTAATACACCAATTGGCATATCATCCTGACGAGCTTTGTTTTCATCAGCTGAAACGTACCCACGGCCCTTGTTTGCAGTTAAGTGCATGTGGAAAGTGGCACCGTCTGCTACCGTGCAGATATAAAGATCCGGGTTCATCACTTCAACGTCAGCATCTGTTTGAATGTCACCAGCAGTGACAGTCGCAGGACCTTTGACATCGATGTCCATACCCTTTTCTTCATCGGTCGCCATCTTCAAAGAAACCTTTTTCATATTCAAGATGATCTGCGTTACGTCTTCAACAACACCCTCAACAGTTGAGAATTCGTGAAGTACGCCATCAATTTGAATACTGGTGACAGCCGCACCAGGCAAGGATGAAAGCAGAATCCGCCGTAACGAATTTCCTAGTGTTGTTCCGTAACCACGTTCAAGTGGTTCAACGATGAACTTACCGTAGTTGTTGCTTTCATCGATTTTGTGAATGTTTGGCTTTTCAAATTCGATCATTCTTTTGTTTACCCCTTTCAAAACTCGTCTTTTTAATTAATGAATGGTCATCACTCCAAATTGAGCGATGTCATCAATTAAACACGACGACGCTTTGGAGGACGAGATCCGTTATGCGGCACTGGTGTGACGTCACGGATTGCAGTAACTTCAAGACCAGTTGATTGTAAAGCACGGATAGCGGCTTCACGACCAGAGCCAGGGCCTTTAACGGCAACTTCAACCGACTTCATACCATGTTCCATTGAGCCTTTTGCTGCGGCTTCAGCAGCCATCTGAGCAGCAAATGGAGTGGACTTACGACTACCACGGAAACCAAGGGCACCAGCTGAAGACCAAGCAACAGCGTTCCCTTGAACGTCAGTAATCATAACTAAAGTGTTGTTGAACGTTGAGTGAATGTGTGCAACACCTGACTCAATGTTCTTTTTAACACGACGCTTACGCGATGTTTTTCTACCTGCCATAAGAAATGCTAACCTCCTTTATCTTGAATTACTTCTTCTTGCCAGCAATTGATTTAGCTGGGCCTTTACGAGTCCGAGCGTTGTTCTTAGTGTGTTGTCCACGCACTGGCAAACCACGACGGTGACGCATGCCTCGGTATGAACCAATTTCTTGTAGGTTCTTGATGTTTAAGCTAACTTCACGGCGAAGATCTCCTTCAACCTTGTAGTTATCAACAATCGCACGAATTTTATCTTCGTCTTCTGGAGCCAAGTCCCGAACACGAATGTCTTCGCTAACACCAGCTTCAGCCAAAATCTTTTGAGCTGAAGTATTACCGATTCCGAAAATGTAAGTTAAACCAATCACGATCCGTTTGTCACGTGGTAAGTCAACACCTGCAATACGAGCCATAACAATTACCTCCTTTTATATGAATTATTTACCTTGACGTTGCTTGTGCTTTGGGTTTGCTGAGCAAATCACCATAACACGGCCGTTACGTTTGATAACACGGCAATGTTCGCACATTGGTTTTACTGATGGTCTTACTTTCATGATTTTCCTCCAAAATTATGAGGCCTAGGGTATTACTTGAAACGGTATGTGATCCGACCCTTTGTTAAGTCATAAGGTGACATTTCAACAGTAACCTTATCACCAGGCAGGATACGAATGTAATGCATCCGAATCTTACCAGAAACGTGAGCCAAGATTTCGTGACCGTTTTCAAGTTCTACTTTAAACATTGCGTTCGGCAACGTTTCTTTAACTGTACCTTCGATTTCAATTACGTCACTAGCCAAGCAGGTTTCCCTCCCCTTTAAAAAATTGTTTTATAAATACGGTGGCGTCAAACGACGGAAAAACGGCGAAAACACCCGTTTCCACCCTCTTTACTAAAACTTTGCGCAAACCATACCAAGAGAGTTTATCACATTCTTAAGAAGACTGCAAACACTGTTAACTAGTTATTCACTGACTCTAATACGCCAGCAACATCCTTGAAAACGTCATCAATGTCCCGTTCACCGTTAATAGTGTGTAGAACATTTTGCTTATTGTAGTAATCAACAAGTGGTGTGTTCATTTTGATGTTAACAGCTAGCCGATTCTTAACCGTTTCCGGTTTGTCGTCGTCGCGCTGATAAAAATCATGTGAACCGCAGACATCACACGTGCCTTCCACTTTAGTTGGATTACTAATCCGATTGTAGGTTGCGCCACAAGCTCGACAGATGTAGCGAGCTGATAAACGATCAACCAACACGGAGGGTTCAACGTCGATATTAATCACGGCGTCCAGATGACGATCTGAGTCAGCTAACATTTTATCCAATGCCGCTGCTTGATCAAGATTCCGTGGATACCCATCCAACATAAATCCGTTTGTTAAAACATCTTGTTGGCTGAGGCGGTCACGCACGATGCCGTTTGTAACCTCATCGGGAACCAATTCACCTTTGTCAATGTAAGCCTTGGCAGCAACACCCATTTCGGTTTTGTTTGCCATTGCCTCGCGGAAAATATCACCCGTTGAAATATGCGGCACTTGATATTTTTCGTCGATCTTTTGCGCTTGTGTACCTTTTCCGGCACCAGGCAAGCCCATCAGAATCAAATTGAAAGCCATGATTAATCCTCCTGTTTTTCTGTTTCGTGTGCATCAAACGTGTCATCTTGGATAAAACCGACATACTGGCGCTTCATCATTAAGCCGTCCAACTGACGAATAATGTCAATGGCGACCCCAACAACAATCAGCAATGATGTTCCACCTAATCCAATGGATTCGTCCAGTCCCCAGATATCACTGGCAAGCAGTGGCACTAGCGCAACTAACCCAAGGAACAGTGAACCAACAGTACTTAAACGCATGAGCAAGTGAGAAACATAGTCTTGGGTGTCTTTACCAGGCCAAACACTTGGAATGTAGCTGCCCTGTTTTTGCAAATTCTCGGACAGTTTCTCAGGATTAACCTGAACAAACGCGTAGAAGAACGTAAACAGAACAATCAACACAGTGTAAAGGATGGCACCTTCAGTCGTTTGCATATTGAAGATGCGAGACATCACTTGATACCAGCCATCTGCGCCATGACTCTTCTGGAACGCCAGCAGAATTGACTGCGGTGTCGAGATAAGAGAGCTGGCGAAGATAACTGGAATAACTCCGGCAACGTTAACCTTCAGTGGTAGATAACTACCAGATCCAGAAGTCGTCGCACGACGCGTGTATTGAATGGGAATCCGGCGTTCAGCCTGTTGAACCCATGTCACAAATACGATGATAACAATAACCAATACAAGAATAGCGAGAATGAACAAAATGCCACGCCACGTCTGTCCTTTAGACGCATCAGTTACGTTTTCTTGCCAGAGTTGTTGAACGCCAACTGGCGTCCGAGCAATAATCCCAGCAAAGATAATCATTGAAACACCATTACCCAAACCACGTTGCGTGATCATGTCACCCAGCCAAGTTGCAAACATTGTCCCAGCGGTGAGCAAAATGCCGATCATGACAAACGTTTGAGCATTTGGTGTCTTGATTAAATGCATCGAAGCTAAGACGTTAAATCCAGCTGTGATTCCGATTGACTGAACAAATGCGAGCACAATCGTTAAATATCGTGTCGCTTGGTTCAGCTTACGTCGACCAACATCACCTTGCTTACTCCACTCAACAAATCGTGGCACAATGTCCATTTGGAGCAATTGAATCACAATTTGCGCTGTAACAAAGGGAGAAACCCCCATCGCAAACAGCGAGTAGTTCGTTAATCCACCACCAGAGAAGATGTTCATTACATTAACAAGCCCGGAGCTTGCCACTGCTTGTAAAGCATGCGCATCAACTCCGGGAACGGTAATATAACAACCTAATCGGTAGACGATTAAGACGAACAAGGTAAAGAAGATCTTATTTCGGATTTCACGACTTTTGAAAGCATTTGAAATCGTCGAGATCAACTAGATCACCTCAGTCTTACCGCCGGCTGCTTCAATTGCAGCAACAGCTGCGTTTGAGAATTTATTGGCGTGAACAGTTAACTTCTTAGTAACTTCACCGTTACCAAGAACCTTAACGCCATTTTTTTCATTCTTCACTAAACCTGCTTCAACAAGAGTAGTTGGTGTTACATCAGCACCCTCATCAAAACTGTTTAATGAATCCAAGTTAACGATGGCGTATTCTTTACGGTTAATGTTAGTGAAACCGCGTTTTGGAATACGACGGTACAGAGGCATTTGGCCCCCTTCAAAACCGACACGTGTCTTACTACGGGCTTTTTGACCCTTTTGGCCACGACCGGAAGTTTTACCGTTCCCAGCTGATGTACCGCGACCGCGACGCATCCGAGCTTTAACAGAACCTTCACTTCGTTGTAATTCGTTCAACTTCATTAGGTTGGCACCTCCTTACGCGAAAAATATGATTACTTAACTTCTTCAACTGTGACTAAGTGCGCGATCTTTGCGATGGCACCGCGAGTTGCTTCGTTGTTGGGACGGATAACAGAACTGCTGACCCGACCTAAACCCAAACCGTAAGCAACATTACGAACCTTTGGCTTCTGGTGAACGGCACTTTTCACTAAAGTAACTTTTACTTGATTAGCCATGAGTTACGTCCTCCTATTCAGCTAAGTGTTCTACAGATACACCACGCAAGGCAGCGACATCTTCAGCACGCTTTAAGTCCTTAAGTCCTTCAAAGGTGGCACGCACCACGTTAATGGGTGTGCTTTCACCAAGAGACTTACTGGTAACATCCGCAACGCCGGCCAATTCCATGACGGCACGAACGGCACCACCAGCAGCGACACCAGAACCTTCAACGGCTGGCTTAAGCATAACCTTTGAACCTGAGTAAAGACCCAGAACTTCGTGAGGTAATGTTGAACCAACAACTGGAACTTTGATTAAGTTTTTGTGAGCTGCTTCAACAGCCTTACGAATTGCTTCTGGAACTTCTTGTGCTTTACCAGTACCAAAGCCGACGTGACCATTGTGATCACCAACAACGACTAGGGCAGCAAAACGAAGACGACGACCACCTTTAACAACTTTCGTAATCCGGTTGATGGAAACGACGTTATCTTCTAAATCTAATTTACTTGGGTCGATAAAAGCCATTTGGTTATTCCTCCTTCTCTAGAATTTAAGTCCGTTTTCACGAGCGGATTCAGCCAAAGCTTGTACCCGACCATGATATAAGTAACCGCCACGATCGAAGACAACATCAGTAATCTTCTTTTCGTTAGCGCGTTTAGCAACCAATTCACCGACAGAAGCTGCTTTCTCTGTCTTAGTGGTTCCTTTAACATCGTTATCTAGTGTTGAGGCACTTGCCAGCGTCACACCCGCTACGTCATCAATCACTTGCGCGTAGATGTTTGAATTAGAACGATAAACGTTCAAGCGTGGGCGCTGCGCAGTACCAGAAATCTTGCCACGAACGCGCGCATGGCGGCGTTGACGTGTTTTATTTTTATCTGGTTTAGAAATCACAACAGTTCACCTCATATTTTATTCGCAGTGAATGCGTGCACTGCGACACGATAACAGCAAACAACCAAGTAGACAAAAGCCTACTTACCAGTTTTACCTTCCTTACGACGAACATATTCGCCTTCGTAACGAATACCTTTACCTTTGTAAGGCTCTGGTGGACGGATACCACGAATTTCAGCAGCAAAGTCACCGACTTGTTGCTTTGAGATACCTGTTAAAACAACAGTTGTGTTGTCAGGTACTTCAACCGTAACACCCTTACGACCATCAAATTCAACGGGGTTTGAGTAGCCAACACTCATGATAAGCTTAGTGCCCTGCAATTGTGCACGGTACCCAACACCGACTAATTTCAAAGTCTTTTTGAAACCATCTGTAACACCTTCAACCATGTTGGCGAAGTTGGCACGGGTGGTACCATGGACAGCCTTTGTTTTGTTGTTGTCGTCAGGACGATCAAACGAAACTTCAGTACCATCAACTTTCATTGTGATCATGTCAGAGAAAGTCCGGGTTAATTCACCCTTGGGTCCTTTAACAGTCACGTCGTTACCATTTTGTTTAACTTCAACCCCTGCAGGCAAAGTTACAACTTTATAACCAATACGACTCACGTTCTACACCTCCAATCGATTCTAAATGATTACCAAACGTAAGCGAGCACTTCGCCGCCAACGTCTTTTTGACGTGCATCTTTATCGGTGATCACACCTTCAGACGTAGAGATAATTGCAATCCCTAAACCGTTCAAAACCTTGGGAACAGAATCGGCTTTAACGTATGAACGTAAACCAGGCTTTGAAATCCGCTTCAAGCCGGAGATGACACGTTCGCCATCCTTGCCGTACTTAAGAAATACGCGGATAATGCCTTGCTTGTCGTCGTCAATGTATTCAACATCGCGAATGAAACCTTCATTTTTTAAGATTTCGGCCATGTCATGTTTAATCTTTGATGCAGGAACTTCAACTGAATCGTGGCGTGCCATGTTGGCATTACGAATCCGAGTTAAAAAGTCTGCAATCGGGTCTGTCATAGACATCGATATTTGCCTCCTTTTAGTATCGATATAATCAATAAAACGACTTGAAAGGAATCCAAATCGAATATACTCAGTAAAAACCGAAGCCTACCAGCTAGCCTTCTTCATGCCAGGAATTTGACCCTTATGGGCTAAATCACGCATGCATAAACGGCATAAATGGAACTTGCGATAAACTGAGTGCGGACGTCCACAACGTTCACAACGTGTGTAAGCTTGCGTTGAAAACTTAGCTGGGCGTTGGCTTTTTACAACCATTGATTTCTTTGCCATGTTTGTGGAACCTCCTATTACTTAGTAAATGGCATCCCAAGTTGGGCAAGCAACTCGTGGGATTCTTCATCAGTGTTAGCGGTAGTGACGATAACAATATCCATACCGCGAACCCGGTTAACGTTATCGTAATTGATTTCAGGGAAGATCAGTTGTTCACGAACACCTAAAGTGTAGTTCCCACGTCCATCAAATGAACGGTTAGATACACCATGGAAGTCACGAACACGTGGTAATGACACATTGATCAACTTGTCTAAAAAGTCATACATCCGTTCACCGCGCAAAGTTACCTTAGCACCAATGGACATGCCTTCACGAAGACGGAAACCCGCAATGGACTTCTTGGCCTTTGTAATAACTGGTTTTTGACCAGCAATAAGGGTCATTTCGTTAACGGCTTCGTCCAAGTTTTTTGAGTTAGTGGTTGCATCACCAACCCCCATGTTCAGCACAATCTTTTCGATGTGTGGGGCTTGCATGCTTGAACTGTAGTTGAATTTTTCGATTAAGGAAGGTTTGATTTCCTTTTCGTATCGTTCTTTCAAACGGTTAGTCATTCTAAGATATTCCTCCTTTCCCTAAAATTAAGCGATTGTATTGCCGGTCTTCTTGGCAACACGAACCTTCTTACCATCTTCAACTTTAAAGCCAACACGTGTTGGTTTCTTAGTTGATGGGTCAATTAACATTACGTTAGATACGTGAATTGGCGCTTCAACATCAACGATTCCACCTTGTGGGTATTCGTTGTTTGGCTTCTGGTGCTTCTTCACCATGTTAACGCCTTCCACGACGACACGGTCTGACTTAGATAAGGTCTGCTTAACAGCGCCTTCCTTACCCTTGTCCTTGCCGGCGATTACACGAACTTGATCTCCAGTTTTTAAGAACATTCTGCTGTGCACCTCCCGTTCAACTTATGCATTCAGCTTGATTACTTTGATTAAAGAACTTCAGGTGCTAATGAAACGATCCGCATGAAGTTACCTTCACGAAGTTCACGCGCAACTGGTCCAAAGATACGAGTACCACGAGGGCTCTTGTCATCTGCAATGATCACAGCTGCGTTGTCGTCAAACTTAATGTATGAGCCATCAGTACGGTGCATACCAGATACAGTCCGAACAATAACGGCTTTAACAACGTCACCCTTTTTTACAACGCCACCTGGTGTTGCTT
>DMZB01000247.1 GCA_003482405.1 Lactobacillus sp.
GGCGGTCCGTCTTTCGGCCGCTAATCTGTTCATGATAGATATGCGTCGGATTTAAGTTAGCGAGTTCAGCTAGTTGAAACTCTAATCCTAGATCCTGCCGATTGGTGCTGGTTCGGACATAGCCAATAATTTTATTCATGTTTAGTCCCCCTATGTTTTCATACATAAGAGTTTAGCGGGTTTTAGCAATTTTCACGCATTTAATACTCCGGCGACGTATCCGGCGTTGGCACATTCATGTCACGGTCCACTTTGGAACGGCCAGTAGCATAATCAAACTGATAATCAGGTTGCACATTGAAGATGTAGACGTTGAAGTTCAGTTGCCCGTCTGTTGAAATGGCTTGTAAGTGCACACCATTAGCCATCTCGTTGTCTCCCTCAAAAATCGCCTGCGCCTGGTAGATCACTTTTTTGCCGTCGCGAAGCGCGTTACGGACCTTACTTTCATAGATTGTTTGTAGTGTTTGGTTGCTAAAGGCCGTTTGCGTAAACAGATTTTTAGGATTGTTCTGATCACCGGACTCATTATCGGGGCTATAGTTACCATCTTGGTCGATGCCGCCTGAAAGTGAGTATGCAATCAGGTGACCCCGATTGATAATCGCTTGACCATCGTCCATTTTCTGATGCCAACCGGTAGGGCGCACGTACTGACGCACACGCAAGGAATCGTTGGCGACATTGTGGGCTTCTAAATAAGCCGTGTTAGCTGTGGCAGTTCGGTTTTGATTGTCGAGGTCACTATAAATAACGTGATTTCGTTGCCAATCATTTTTGTTTAACGTACTGCGATTATTATTCACAGACACCACCGCCGATTTTCCCGATGTATACGACAGTTTGGCTAAATCAGCCGTATCCGTCGCTTTTGTTGAACCTTCCCCAGAAGTGTGTGACTGCGTTGTTTGGGATGTTTGTTGTTGATTCACCGGACCATTGGCACCCTTGCTAATTGTGAAGGCACCAAACACAATGGCGATCACCGCTGCCGCAACCAGCGCATACACTACGTTTTGTCGATTCCGCATATTTTCCCCCGCTTAATTGAGTCATCATGTTTTATTTTACCGAAGAAATACGGCGGACAACACTGTCGTTTACAATTTATACTTGGCAAAAATGAAATATGATCAGCTCAAACAACCAATAGGTAGAAAATTCTGCAAAAAAACAGGGATGCAAAGACAACAACTGCCTTAACATCCCTGTTTTGAAACTAGTATTTAGTTTAATCGCAGCCGTTCACACTATTTTTGTTCAACCGGCTTCGGTTTTACGATTTCCTTGGTGAGTGCCAGCAGCTTTTCTGACTTCATTTTGTCGAGAATGGCGTTGACAGCAATTTTCATCATCTGGTCATTTAAGTTTGTTGCTGAATCCGTGCTGAGTTTACCCTGCAGGCCCGTCAGCATCAGATCAATAAATGTGTCGTAAGCCCGTTTAGGAAAGAGACTCGCTGTCACTTGATCCATCCCCTGACGAATGGTGTCCATTGAGTAAGTTGGTTTCAACAGACCAATCAACAAAATATCGGCAACCTGCATCACTTGATACTTTTTCTTAACGGGTGCAAGGATAATGTTGTGTTTAACGTAATTGTTAATCATCGCTGGGGTCACGGAATCTACATCCAGTGGTCCCAAGGTGTCATTCACATAAGCAACCACTTGATCCATGTACAGATCAAACTTCGGCAGCTCATCCCACTTTGGCAATTTAACCTCAGTCAGATGTTGTTCCCACTTGTGATAATCATCGAAAGAATCAGCCATAATGTTATCCTCCTAAGAATTGATGCTACAAACCTACGTTTCATTTCTAAGGAGAGCATAACATCTTTATCTAGTCTTGTAAACTAGATGATATAATTTAGATTCTCTATTATGGTATATCGACATCTCTGAATGCAATGTTAATGTTACTGTTTGCCTCAAGTTCGTCGTAGTACGCTGCCATTGTGGCGTTGTAATAAGGCGCCACCCAAATCTCTGCGATACCAAACGAAACGGCGACAAGTAACCACCAACCGATAAAGCTTAACTGAAGAACAAGGTATTCACCTTTATGTCCGTCCATCAGTTGCCGGCTGAGTGTCAAACTTCTCATCACGCCTGTCCATACGCCTGCCTGCGAATCGCTATCATGTAAGTCTTTATAAACATATACCGTTTGGGAAAACATGAGCGCGAAGATGATACCGGGAATAATCAGCAAGAAAAAGCCAATCACGACGATTACGTGTGTCAAAATAGCGACGCCTAATAGTCCAAAGATACTAGCAGAACCGATGACGCGCAGTGCATCAGTACCTGGGTTAATGGTCCGCTTAGGATTGCGGATCCAATCCAAAAAGGTATACGCGACACCAAGGCTAATCCCCCAAGCTAAAATACCGAGAATGAAGGACCAAAAGTTAGAGTGAAACTGAATGTTACTTAAGTTGGGACCAGTGCTATCAATATTGACAACATTACGATTGGTGCCGTAAAACGTCCCAAACCACTGCAACAAAATCGGAATAATGCTCAGCAAAATCGCACGACCCCAATGTCCGCTTAATAAGTTTTTTGCATCTTGTTTTAATTCAGCTCGTGATTTCATAAAAAAAGTACCCCTTCCGAAAAGCTACAATCTCAATAACCCGATGTAGCCCTTGAAATAAAGGTACTTGAATTTCGTTTCAAACACAAATAGTATGCTGTGCTTTCTATTCAGAACTTAACTTTTACGCGTTAGGTGCGACTTGAGTCTGCGTTTCTGCAGCTAACGCGCTGTAATAGGTTGCCATCGTCAAACGATAGCAAGGCGCAAACCAGATAAAACCAATACCAAACGTGACTATGCTGAGTAAAAACCTACTAGTCGTCCTCTTCCATCAGTGCATCCAGCACGCGATTGATGTCATCGAACTGATAACCTTTGCCATATAGTGTCCGTTTAGTGCGGTTCAGCCGGTCACGCGTTTTATACCGGCGATTACGTTGCCAGACTTTCTGGGCTTCGTGAGTCAACAGGTCGGTTTCTGTGTCCTCATCACGCGTTAACTCGATTTTACTCATGACTTGATCGATCGTCTCGCGCTGAAAACCCTTGGTCATTAGTCCTTGAATCACCTTCTGCTTTTGCGTTGAGAATGGCTTACGCGCATAATGTTTCGCCATCTTTTCCGCAGCGGCAACACCGTTTTCTACCAACTCGTCATCCTTAAATTCCACTAACGCATTATCAATCAGGTTCTCGCCAATACCCTTTTGCCGTAAATGTTGGCGAATTACGATTGGCCCTTTGTCCGTCGTATTCCGCATCGTCCTCACGTAAGCACTGGCATACACTTGATCATCTAATAACTTGAATTCGCGCAAACGTTCTAACGTTAGTTCAATGACATCGTCATCAATTTCGAGCGCTTTTAGCTTGTCAGTCACTTCTTTTTCTGAGCGTAACTGCCCTGAAAGGTAATCCAGTGCCCGATTGTACGCTTTAGATACATCATCAGCCGCGATAATTTCCGTTTGTAACGGCTTATCAATGACCATCCCCTTGAAAATCCGGTACTTGATCATAACTGATTCACTGATTGGAAACGCATATTTGCCATCTAAATAGACGTTGTATCGACCAGCACGTTTTTGCGCTTCAATCATCGTGACTTCGTTTTTCGTTTGCGTCGCCTGTGGTCTTTCGACAGACGCACCTTTTTTGTGCTTTGCCAGCATTTTAGCCGCAATATCAGCGCCATTTTCTGGTTCACCGTGCGATTTTTTCCTCGCCACCTTGGGTACACCAACGTCGCTCAGTAAAATCGGTTTGTTTTCGTGATCGCTCATTGTGGCCTCCTTCATTCAATAATATTAGACATGCAAATTTTGTACAGTGCGGGCCCACCACCAGCTCATCCCTAGTAAGACTGCCGTCACTGCGATCATTGTGATGGCTTGATTGCCGTTAAGTAACCAGACTAAAATACCAACTACCGCAGCCTCCAGGGTCGCCACCGTTAGCAAATACCCCCATTGGTGATTGGACGTTTTTGAACCATAAGTGGCCAAAATCGTCGCCGTTCCGCCTAAAAAGAACCACAGTCCGATACCCATCAATAATGCAAACTGCCAACCAATCAATTCGTGCTTTAAATATAGCGGCATCACCGCTGCAACGAGATCGAGCCCAACAAATACAAAGTAGTGAATATTAATCAACGCAATTCCTGCCGTGCGTTTGTGCCGATCAATGCCGCGCTGATAAACGGTAAAGTAAGCCCAGAATAAGGCCACAATCGTCAAAAAGAACAGGATCGACAGCCAGTTGAAATGATGAACGTCGACAATTTCAGTCACCGCAATAATGGCTTCGCCAAACAACAGCAATGTAAATAAAGAGTAGCGTTCCGTCAGGTGTTCAAACATTGCTGGAAATGCCGTTAACGATTGCTTCATAAAGATTGGCGCAATGTTGGCAAACACCATCGACAATGCATAAACGACCACCCGAATACGGTAAGGTGCCCACGGGATAATCGTCAACGCACCAATCACGCTCGTAATCAGTAACACAATCATCAAACCGTGGGCCACCTTCGTTTGGCGTTTATCCGTCAGATGCCGGCCACGAATCCAATATTGGACGGCAATACTGAACAATAAAATCGAGGTCGAGCCGGCAAACGTCGGGTGCGTTGACTCAAAGTTTGGCGTCAGTGACTGTGACAGCACGATCACCACAAACATATCAAACAGCATAAAGACGCTGTGCTGTACATTTTCTTGAAAGAAACGGTTAACCAGCACCGTTTGATACGTCCACACCGTCCAAAACATGAACACCATCACGGCAAATTCAATCAGGTACAGCACCGGAATCGTCTCGTGATGGACCAAATGTAGAACAGTAGTGATACGACTGATGGCATACGCAAAAATCAAATCATAAAACAATTCAAGGTTAGTGACTTCGGAGTGCTCGCGAAGTTGTTTCATACGTTTACTCCTATGACTGCGCGCCGGTTGGTTCGCTCATAATTTGTTCTTCATAAGCGATAACCTTTACTGGATAGTCAGGAAAGTCAAAACCTAGTTGATCCGCGACGATTCGAGCAGTTTCGAGGAAGAGTTGACCGGCCGCTTGCAATGCAGACCAAGTTGACGACAAACTGTCCAGCCGATAAGTCTTCACCAATTTAGCATAATCGTCTGGTGTCAGTGCATCCTGCAAATGACTGTCATTTTTGCCGACGCTCGTTTGAAAGTTCGTACTGATACCGACAGACCACTCCAACATTTTAAGCAATTCGGCGCGGACTGGATCGTCCATGTAC
>DMZB01000043.1 GCA_003482405.1 Lactobacillus sp.
GATTATACTAATGCTTGGTCTCATCGGCCTTTGGATATGGATGGAACCTCGTCATCTTTATAATTCTGGTGAAAAAGACTTTGCTTACGTCATTGCGGTTCTGATGTCCCTGTTCAACACAACCTTGATCATCACCATCATCATTCTAATGTTGAATCCCATTGCTCGGCTTATTTTTGGAGCAATGCTGGCTTTCTTTTTTGTTGGTATTCTCTTTGTGGTCCTGACTGATTACAACTGATAGGCAGCTTCAACGAAGTACTGAATGACATGCGATTCGTATCGAAGACACAAAAAAAGGCGCACTCCGTAAATCGAGTGTGCCTCATTTTCTATTATCAATGCATATAACAAACAGTTACTTGTTAGTCAAAAGCAACCGTGTTATCAGCCTTACCAGTTTCAATCAACTGCTTGTTGTTGTTCAAAGCAAACTGAACCATGTTACGAACAGCTGTGGTCGTGTAGAAGGCGATATGAGGACTTACCAAAACGTTTTCGCGTTTCATCAAGTTCTTCAAACGGTCATCTGGAATAGCATCAAAGCTACCAAAGTCAGTGTTAAAAATACCAACTTCTTTTTCGTAAACGTCAAGCGCAGCACCTGCAACCTTGCCGCTGTCCAAAGCTTTGATCAAGTCATCTGTATCAACCAGGTCACCACGGGCTGGGTTCAAGATGTAAACGCCATCCTTCATTTTGCCGAAGGCTTCAGCATTCAACATGTGGAAGTTTTCCTTGGTAGCAGGAGCATGCAAGGAAATAACGTCAGCTTGTTTGTATAATTCGTCCAAACTGTCAACGTAAATGCCTTCCTTTTCCAATTCAGGATTGTGGAAAACATCAAAGGCAACAATTTTGGCACCAAAACCACGGTAGATTTGCAGTGCAGCGCGGCCAATACGGCCAGTTGCAATAATTCCGACAGTCAAGCTGTTTAATTCAGTGGCAATGTCTGGTGCCCATTGCAAATCACCCTTTGCTTGACGATGCTCGTATTGAGTCGTGTGACGAAGTAAACGCATTAATTCAGTTACCGTGAATTCAGCAATCGCAGCTGGTGAATATGCGGGTACATTCGTAACCTTGATATCGTTACGTTTGATTGCGTCGGCGTCAATGTTATCCACACCAACGTTCCGTAATGATAAGTTCTTAACTCCCAATTCAGCTAAACGATCCAAAACAGAAGCGGTGTAAGGCTTTTGTTGGTAAACAACTGCCCCGTCAAAGCCCTTTGCTTGATCGACTGTGTCGTCAGTCAGCAAATCCTTAACGATTTTAACTTCAATATTTTGATCCTTCGACCATTCTTCGACATATGGACGTTCGTCATCGCGAATGCCGTAAGCAATAATTTTCAATGCAGACACCTCCATGAATTTAACAACACTCTCAGTATAGCATTAAAAACACTGCTATGACGGCGTTTTCATTTGTGAATATTGTTTTGTGAAACTTATTTTCATTTGAAGCCGCTACAAATAGGATTGTGCATTTTTTTATGCAAAGATATTACAACTTTGTTATCAATGTCACAACCATTCGCGTTAGAATAGAGGTGAAATGAAGGTGATCAAATGCAACAGCTATCTGCACCCCAGCTCATGGCGTTAAAGCAAGAGCTTTACACGCAAAATCAACAGCACCGCTTTATCATCATTCACCTACAAGACCAACAACAGGGCTCCTTTTACCTCATTACTGACCATCAACGCCTGACTGTGCTTCGTGAAAAGCATCCCCACGTTCAGATTTCAGCGGTCCAAGACATCATTCCAATTACTGATCGATTGGCTTACTGGGCGCTTGCACAACAAGAGTTCACTGCTAAACCGTGGGACCTCGTTTTGCAACAGCAATTGCTGCAATCCACGAATGCCGTACTCAAAGAAAACCACCATCCAACAAACCTGGATTTTCCATGGAATACCACGAATACATTTGATCATCCAGCTGAACAGTAATTTACTGACAAACAAGACGATAAGACCAGTGTTTTCACACTAATCTTATCGTCTTAATTTTACTAGTCTTCATCACGCACTGGTGGTCGGTAACTGAGCGATAACATGACTACCGCTAAAATAATTAGCGCACCGCCAAGCGCGTCAGCCCACGTAAACACTGTGTGTAGCACCAGAATGGACACAATGGTTGCGGCAAGCGGTTCAAACGCATCCATTAAGCTCGCCGTCGTAGGCGTAATGTACAACAGACTGACCGAGTACATCACAAAAGCAATCAGCGTGCCAAACAACACAACGGCGCAAATTGACAACACCACGTGTAGCGTCATCTTCGGCACGCCAATCCACATTGGCTGAATCATATTCATCACCAGGCCACCGATGAGTAACCCCCATCCATTGACGTTTACGGATCCAAATGACGGCAACAGTGGCCGTGGTAACAGGGTGCTTGTTGCAACAGCTACAGCAGACATCAACCCCCAAAATAGGAGTGCCGGTGAAACCGCCAGGTGATTAATGTGCCCATGAGTAACAACAAAGAATGCACCAAGTAGTGCTAACACCATGCCGATAGTCTCCGAACGTGACGGTAACTGTCTGTGAAACAAAACATAGTAGATTGTGATGACAATCGGGCCTAAGAATTGCAAAATCGTCGCCACTGCCGCATTACCATAGTGAACGGCCAGAAAATAAAAAAATTGAATCGGAATCAAGCCAACTATTCCAAAAATAATTTGTTGGACGGCGGTCTTCCACGAATGCCACACTGCAAACGTATGTTGATGTCGAATTAGACTGTACAGTAATAACAAGACACCCGCAAATGTCATGCGCACAGTGGTTAACCACGCCGGTGTGACGGCACTGCCTTCAAACAGCGTTTGGGCAATCACTCCGGAAATGCCCCATAACATGGAGCCACCGCTTGCCAATAAGATTCCCGTTAAAATGTGCCCGTTACGTGTCTCCACAATTCTGCTCCTAATAACATTGACATGGCCTAATTAGTCATCCCAATGCCGGTTTTCTAATTTATTTCTTCGTTCATAAACTGTTGAGTACCAAATAATTCCAGCAATGATTTCTAAAAGTGCCATCAAACCCACGAGGTAGCGAACCACACCGGCCTCCGCAAATAGTGCAACTAAGAGGACAAATAGTCCAAACACAACAGCTAAGGCCACCGTGATGGATAAAATAAATCGACCCAGGCGTTGATTCCGTTTGAACCAGCCGACACCAAAAGCGACGCTGTAGATACCCACAGCTAACCACCATGCCCATAGACTGGCGGCAGTGATGTAATGAATCGCGGGCCAAATACTCAACAACACGACACACACAATCATCAACGCCCACACTGCAATAGTGGCTTGCTTTGCCTTTCGCTTCATCATCATTACTCCCTTAAAAACAATCCCGTAAAAAAGACGCCACCAGGCACACTGTCGGTGACGGCTATCTTCCATTATAAACGCCAACTACTTATCATTAACACCTATTTGCCAGTTAAATTTGCTTCGGATCATTAATTGCCTTAATCTTACCGGAAAAATGAAA
>DMZB01000077.1 GCA_003482405.1 Lactobacillus sp.
TTTATAAAATCCGTGCGCTCTCGGTGATGAATTCACATCAAAGTTAGTCGGCACAGATACAATCGAAGTGATCTGACTTCAGATTGCATCCATGCAAGATGGTGGTTAAGCAATCTGATTACCGGCTTTGCCAAGTATTCAGTTGGTTCTTAACGTTATAACTCATCGCAACTAACTCCTTTTCTTAAGCTGTCTTTATGAAATCAGTGTAGAGGAACAACAAAACGGTGTCAACAAGTTTTTGAGAAAAATTCTCATTTTTGATAAGCGAGGGATGAATTTCCTTCTGTACCAAGGCATTGGAGAACCTGTGCCATAACCTTAGCGTTCTTATCAGTAATTTCAATATCACCTTGCTCAATTCTCGTGATTTTTTTTTTTGAAATACCAGATTTTTGGGATACTTGTTGGCGGCTCAGACCAAGCTCTTTACGTAGATCGTAAATTTCGATGGCAGTTTTATACTGTTTGCCTGCTTCTTCAAACTCCCTTCTAAATTCAGGACTTTTCATACGCATTTTAATGTAGTCATCGAGTGATGTTAATTTCATAATCACGAATTTCCTTTCAAATAGCGTGCACGAATTCTTTTGGCTTTGTTAATTTCGTGACGTGGCGTTTTTTGTGTTTTCTTTGTGAATCCACAAAGAATCAGATATTTTTCATTTAAAACTTGAAAATAAAGTGCTCGCTGAATATTAGAACCTAATCGGGATCGGATTTCATATAGGTTTCGATCGATTTTTTTAACCCAGGCTTTTGAAATTGCGGTGGGCATACCAATGCTTTGAATTTGTTCAATTTTCTTTATCAATTCAGATGCATCCGCATCGTTTAATGAGTTCAGAAATTTAACAAATTCTGGTGTCTGCATGAAATGTACTGAATTTTTCATTTGTATCGTAGCATGTGGTTTACTAGCATTCAACTCCTTTGGCTTAGATTAAAATGACTGATACTAAACGGTTTTGGTGCAGTCCTTTCTTAGTTTTGTCAAAAAAATAACGGCAACCTCAGAGGGGTGTCGTTATAACATACGCAACATTGATTCAAATGTTTTTATGGATTTAAAAGTTGTCGCTATCTTGCACATTGACGTTGATATCAGTACGCTAAAATGATGTTAAAAATTGCGAAAAATAAAGGGATGAAATAAGCATGTTCAAACGAATCATGGCAGTGGCCGGTTTTGCCTTCATCGGTGGGGCACTGCGCGAAGAGCTAGAGCTCTGGTTGCCATTTACGACACAGTGGTTTGGTACGACGATCTGTATCAACATAATCGGTGCTTTTCTACTGGCGATGGTTAACTTCTGGGTGGCTGAACGATTTGCCTTGCCCAGCGAAATTATTCTGGGCTTAGGTACAGGGTTGATTGGTGCGTTTACCACGTTTTCCAGCTTTTCACTGGAGAGTTTTCGTTTGTTTTCCAGCGGCCATCAGTTTTTTTCGTTGATCTATATCCTCTTGTCGATTGGCATCGGTGTTTTCGCTGCGTGGGCCGGACAAGCGTTTGCTACATATCTATTAACTCAGCGAACGGATAAACAGAATTCAGGTGAACAGGATGATTAATTGGTTGTCAATCGCCTTAGCAGGCGGAGGTGCAGCGATTGGCGCCTCTGGCCGATATTTAGTCATGCAATTTTCAGAGTTACTAACGCGGTGGCGGGAAAAGCACAGTGGCTATCAACCTTCGCGATTTCCGTGGCCAACGTTTATTATCAATGTGAGCGGGAGCTTTCTCCTAGGGCTAGTAATGGCTAGCAACTTATCAACGTTGCTCAAAGTGACGTTTGGCGCAGGCATTCTTGGTGGGTTCACCACCTTTTCAACAATGGCAAACGAAATTGTGCTGTTAGCGCGTGATCAGCGGTTGAAAATGGCGCTGTTGTACGGTGTCCTAACAATTGTTTTTGGCGTGATTGCGGCAAGTGTGGGGATGCAAGCGGGCTGAAAAAGCTGAACTGCTGTATAATAACGTTAATATCACAGGCAAAACTGGGGGACACGATGAAAATTGCAGTTTTAACAGATAGTTCCGCGTATATCAGTCAGGCCGATCTCGATCGCTACCACATTTATGTTATTAATGATCCGGTGTTGTTCGGCAATCATGTCTATCATGAAAATGTTGATCTTGATTCCGATAAATTCTATGCCATGTTAAAGACAGAACATGTCACACCGACCACCTCCCAAGCATCAAACGGCGAAGTGCAGCGTGTTTTAGACCAGGTGGTTAAGGATGGGTACGATACCGCCATCATTGTTGGCCTATCGAGTGGCATTTCCGGTTTTATTTCAAACGTTGAGGCGTTTGCGCCGACCGTTAAAAATATTGACGTGCACATTTGGGATTCCCGCATTGCGTGTTCAGGCGCTGGTAATCAGGTGTTACTTGCAGCAGCACTGGCCGAAAAAGGGGCCAGTGTTTCACAGATACTCACCAAATTGGCACAGTTAAGAGAGACGACCAAGGTTATGTTTGTCGTCAATGATATGCGTCATCTCATGCGTACCGGTCGCATTTCAAACGGGCAGTCGCTCATCGGGACGATGTTGCAGATTAAGCCAATGCTGGCCTTTACACCGGAAGGCAAGATTGTGGCAATTGGTCGTGAGCGTCAGATGAAGCGGGCGTTTACCACGATTCAGACGAGTTTCAAACAAATTGTGGCAGATCATGATTATCCATTTAGGGTCAGTATTGTGGATGCTAATAATCCGGAACTTAAGGCACAATGGCTTGCCGATTCCAGGGCTGCGTTTCCAGAGGTCACGTTTGAAAGTAGCATTATTGGGCCGTTAGTCGGGGTTCACACCGGAGAAAAGGCGATGGGCTTCATCTATGCGCGTGACTGGAAAACACTCATAGATTAATGCCAACAATTGTAAATATGCAACCGTGTTTTCAATAATAGAATTATCCCCAAAAACGTAATTGGCGAATGTCGATTACGTTTTTTTAGTGGCATGGCAAGAGAAAATGAAAACAAAAAGAGTGCTTTCAAAAAAGTTTGAAAAACTTTTGCATCTTTCATACATTGGTACAGCTGACGTTCAACGATTGGTATAGCTCAATGCACACGGTTGAACCCTTGCATATCAAAAATGTAAAGGTAAACTATTCTCATTGGTATAAGAACACATAAGGGATATGTATATGGGAAGAGTGGATGACTATGAAGGATTACTTTCAGCGTATTGGTCGATCGTTAATGCTACCTGTGGCGACATTACCAGCCGCAGCATTGCTAATTGGGATCGGGAATTGGATCGGTGGTAAAACCACGGTCGGCGTTTTCCTTGTAAACGGGGGTACGGCCATTTTGGACAACCTAGCGTTACTATTCGCCATTGGGTTGGCACTTGGAATGTCGGAACGGCAAGATGGTGCAGCTGCGATCGCTGGGTTGGTGGCCTACATTGTGCCAGATTACATGCTGAACCCAACTCAGTTGGCAACGCTATTACATATAAAGGTGAGTGCAGTCAATCCTGCGTTTACCGCCATTCATAACAACGTGTTGATTGGGATTATTGCCGGATTGATTGCCGCAGCGTTGTTTAATCGGTTCCATGAAACTAAATTGCCGATGGCGCTATCATTTTTCTCAGGCAAACGGTGTGTCCCGATTTTGGCCGCAATCACGATGCTGGGCGTGACGTTAGTGATGCTCTTTGTTTGGCCAGCATTCTATGGTGCGTTAGTCGTGTTTGGGACGACGATTTCCAAGATGGGCTGGGTCGGCGCTGGACTGTACGGATTCTTCAACCGGTTACTGATTCCAACAGGATTACACCACGCGCTAAACGCGGTCTTCTGGTTCAATGTTGCAGGAATCAATGATATGGGTAAATGGTTGGCTGGCACCGGTGTCAAAGGTGTGACTGGGCGGTACATGGCTGGCTTTTTCCCGGTCATGATGTTTGGACTACCAGCGGGGGCCTATGCGATCTATCGTAACGCCAAGCCGCAAAATAAAAAGAAAACTGGTTCATTGATGTTGGCTGGTGCCTTCGCTTCATTCTTTACGGGTGTAAGTGAACCACTGGAATTCTCCTTTATGTTTGTCGCATGGCCGCTGTACGTGTTACATGCAGTGTTTACCGGATTGTCATTGGCCTTTGCTGCGGCGATGCACTGGACGGCTGGCTTTTCATTCAGCGCAGGCTTCGTTGACTTTCTGTTGAGCACCCGGATGCCATTGGCGCACTTGCCACTGATGTTGTTGGTACAAGGTGTCGTGATGGCCGGGATTTACTACTTTGGTTTTGATTTTGCCATTAAACGGTTTGATCTCAAAACACCGGGCCGTGAGGATGACGCCGAATTAGCAACTGACGACGCGAACGAGGGTGCCACCGATGATAAATATTTGCGTCAGGGCCGTCGCATCTGGGCCGCAGTTGGTGGCAAAAATAACATTCAAGCGATGGGCAACTGCACCACGCGTTTACGTTGGAAGTTAAATGATACGAGTAAGATCGACCAGCCAGCAATTAAGGCCGCCGGTGTACCCGCCATCAATGTGTTGGACAAACACAATGTGCAGATCATTGTTGGCACTGAGGTTCAGTTTGTCGAAGATGCGCTGGAATCCATTTATCGCGGCGAAGTGCCTGCGACTGCCACGGCAAGTGAAAATAACGCAGGTCACATTAGTAACGAAGGGACAGGCGACGTAGCGGTTTTGCAGCCAACGGAATCATCTGATACAACCACGACGACGTTTGGTGCGGTTGCAACTGGTCGGCTGGTCAAATTGAGCGATGTGGGCGATGATACGTTTGCCGGCAAAGTGCTGGGTGATGGTTATGCCGTTGAGCCGAGTGCCAACACAATTGTGAGCCCGGTAGCTGGTAAGTTAACGATGATGTTCCCGACCAAGCACGCGTTTGGTGTAACGACCGCTGAAGGTTTGGAAATTTTGGTCCACATTGGCATTAATACCGTTGAGTTAGACGGGAAACCGTTTGAGGTGCTGGCTAATGTTGGTGACGAACTAGCAGCCGGTCAACCTGTGATTGATGCGGATATTCAGGCAATTCGTGACGCTGGCAAACCTGCCACGACGATGGTTGTTGTCACCAACATGGATCACGTCGACAGTGTTCACGTCGATGCAGTGAAAAATGTGGATGTCGGCGACGATGTGGCCACAGTCACGAGCCACTAGAAAATGGTGGTGCGAATGTTCCTGTAAATTTGCCGCCGGAATGCGTATACTAGTGGAAATAGTATAGAAGCGAGTAGTGCATTTGAGGAGGAAATTTCGTGGCAGATAACGGGGAAGATATTATTGCAAAACCATTGAAACATGCGGGAGCCAGTTTGGTTTCCAACACCATTTTGAAGGGTGAAGGACCGTTGAAATATGCAATTCGTGAAGATTCAGTTGCGGAAGCAGACAACGGTTGGCGGTTTTTTGCTGAAAATGACACGGATCCCTTGAGTACCGAAATGACGCCGATTGATTTCAATCTGATTTTGCGGATGCAGCCGGCTGTGTTTGGCATTTATGAGTATCCGGCTGGCAGTACGTTGCAGTTAGTTGTTGATCCAGATGGTAGTGATCAGTGGTGGGATAATGACCTGGCTCATCCCGTCAAGGTTCGGACGCCGAAGCCCGAGGAACTGGCTGATGATGCGCCTTCGGATGACTCAGATGACGAACACGATAACAGCGCGACCGACACTGATAAATGAAATAAAATAAGACAAACTAAAAACCATCATTCATGATTTTGACCGCTAGCAGTTACCAGTAGTTATAACCAAGAATGATGGTTTTGTTTTTGTGACATCAGCAATCAGCTAGGCGCGACCCAGCAGGTGCTGTAAACCAGTTACACATTTATACATGAATGGGCGAACGGGGCGTTCAAACACACCGATCGTTTCAAACGTGGAACCACTGAACCCTTGTTTGAACCGTAAGACACCATCCTTACCGTCAAACGTACCGGTCACACCGTAGAAGTTGTAGTTGGTAATGTGTTGTTTGACACCTTCTGTCAGCATGTGGTTTTGAATCACATATGGCGCTAAGAAAATCTTGAAGTCTTCATTCGTAAAACTAAAGGCATAGGCGATTTCTTGTGGTTGAATCACAAACATAGCACCGGCAGGCACGGCAATATCGCCATACTTAGCACGCAGATCTTTAGCGATTTGAATGTGCTTTTCATGTGGTGCAACCTGTTTTTCGAACTGGGCCTTCTTTGTCTTGTGCGACTTACTGTCTGGGTAGTCTATGAGGGCCGCTTCCTCTTTAGCGATGTTTTCCTGAATCTTGAGAATCGTGTCCTTTTGTTCCTGAATAAAGTCGGGGAGGTTTAGTTCGGCAAAGATAAACTTGATGTTATCGCCAAAAGCTTTGTAACATTTTTGGTAGTAATCCAATGGCTTATCTTTGAAACCGCGCCGATCGGCTGTTGCAGTGGTGTATTTCTGAAACTTATCGAGTTCGTCATAACCGATCTGACGCAACTTGACACCATAGGCAGGGGCTTTCTTCAAGGCTGACTTAACGGGCTTACGGTAAGATTGATGCAACGTCTCTTCGGTTAAATCGGTGAGTGGCTTAACAAACTGGTAACCGAGGGAAACCTTGGAAAAGTGACCGTCGTTGCCGACAGGTGTTACCGGTGTGTAGGAAAAATCGGCTGCCTCTAAATTAGGAACAGCGCTTTGGTTTGCTTCACTCAGCAGTTGTCCTTCGTCACCATATTCTTTGATGAACAAGTTTGGTAACCACCGTAGCAATAGGCCCTTCTTGGACTTGCAGTAGGCTGTCATCTGGTCGGCGAAGAAGTGAACGAGTGGCTTGTTATCGTAATCCATCAAAGGTCCACTGGTTACTTCGAACAGATAACCGACACGCAGCTTTCGTTGACTGTACATAGCGCCGGCAATGAGCGCGCCACTGTCATCGGTCACGCCAACATAGCCCGTGGAAGATCCACGCTCGGACAGGACCTCAGCCTGATAACTGGTCTGATAAAATGTGCCTTGCGGATGATGTGCCTCAAACTTCATAAATTCATCTGCTGTAATTTGCTTGAACTGCATGTTTAACCCCCGAAATTTGATTATGTACGATCCATGTGTAATATCATACCCAAATTGTCAAATCAAGT
>DMZB01000326.1 GCA_003482405.1 Lactobacillus sp.
ATGAACATAGGTTAGATCAAGAAGTTTTTTCAAGCATGACTCACCCCCTTTCAAGTCACTTCCAAAGCTAATTGATATTGGTTAACCCCTAATCATTCGAAGCGTTGTTAAGTTCAATATCCCTTGCCAGCATTGCCTCTGAACTTGATTTCTGACCAAGCGATTAATTGATGTTGTAAAGAAGAAGTTATGGGTAAAGAAATCTCTTGTTGGTAAAAACGTATTGATGTGGCCGTCGAACATAAAGGCACAGTGATCGGCAAATGTGGCGCAAAAGCCCATATCGTGGCTTGCCATAATAATGGTTGTACCGGCTTGTTGCACCTGCTTTAAAATATTGCCAACAAAATTTTTAGTAAATGGATCCAATCCCTTAGTGGGTTCATCCAAAATAAGAAGGGTTGGTTTTGCTAATAAAGCAATTGCCAAGCCAAGGAGTTGTTGTTGACCGCCACTGATATCGAATGGATTATGTTTGAGAATCGACTGGAGTTTCAGCTGGTCAACAATCGCGTTAATCCGTGATTGGGGATGATCTAAAGCTAATTCCCTGGCTTGGATAGTTAGTTGCTCATAGACACTTCCGCTTCGAAATTGAAGAGTTGGGGTTTGCGATAGAAAGGAAAGGGATTTGATTCGTTGTGGCGTAGGAATCTTCCAAACAACCTTTTGATTAAAATAAACCTTCCCGTGTTGCGGTGTTCGCAATCCAGTTAATAAATTTAACAGCGTCGATTTGCCAGCCCCATTTTTACCGATAATTGCCAGCCAATCTCCTTGATGGACATTTAAATCCAAGTGGTCAACAATATTTTTTTGCCGGTCAAATGAAAACTGAATATTCTTAGCTTTTAAAATGACATTGGCAGGTTGCTGAATTGGTGATTGGGTTAAGGCTGTTGTTGGCTTGAAGTGAATCCGATCCTTGCGAATTGCCCGTTGTCCCGCGGCCACTGAAATTGGCAGGTCGTCGAGATGACGCTTACCAGCCAGAAAGACTTGTGAGACGGGAGGAATAAAGTATCCCAGCCGCTCATCGTTACCCATTAGCTTGATTCCCTCAGTCGGTGGACCGTCAAACGTAATTGTTTGATGTTGAATCAAGAGCATCCGGTTAGCTAGTGAAAGCGCGATACTTAAATGGTGTTCGCTGAGGATGATGGTAATTCCCAGTTCCTCATGGACGCGGCGGAGTACTTCAAAGAAATGCTGAGTGGTGAGCGGATCCAATTGAGAAGTTGGCTCATCCAATAAGATAATTTTAGGTCGAAGAATGAGGACCGATGCCAAGTTGACCAGTTGCAGCTGACCACCGGAAAGTTCACTGATTTGGCGGTCCAGCAATTGATCAAGTCCTAAGTAATTACTTAGTTCAGCGATTCGGCGTTCAATTTCATTACTGGGACAGCCAACGTTTTCTAATGGGAAAGCCAATTCTTCGATAACTGTCGACATGATCGGTTGGGTTTGCGGATTTTGAGCAACGTATCCCACGGTTTGGGCGCTGTCGAGTTGGGAAAGGGTTTTGATGGGCTTACCATTAATTAAGACGTCACCAGTCGTTTCCCCAGCTGGAATGAGTTCTTTTTTCAGGTGGTTGAGCAGGGTGGTTTTGCCGCTTCCAGTATCGCCGGCAATGACAATAAAGTCGCCATGATTAACGGTAAGGTTGATATCTTTTAAAACTGGCTGTTGTTGAGCTGGATAAGTGAACGTCAAATCTTGAATTTGAATTAATTGGTCCATAAATGGTAGACCCCCTCAGCGATTAATGGTAGTAACGTAAAGCTACCCAATAGAACCATTGGATAAAGGTCGCCAGTGAAAAGGATGGTGTTGAAATCGGCAACCGAATTCGTCCAGCCCATTGCGTTGATCCTTACAAACAATAATAACGCAAAAGCAGCCGTGGTACCCATCAGAAAGAACCAGTCGGTTGGGTTAAAACGATAGGAACGGTAATGAGTTCGCTTGGCGGCCCCGAAGCCACGGGCATCCATCAGATTGGCAGTTTCCATCGCGGATGATAAGGAATCTTCAAGCAAAATTTGAAACAGACTTAATATTTTTTTTAGCCGGGTTGGTAATGATCCAGTGGTGGTATCGAGATTTCGAGTCTTTTGTAAAAGTAACAGCTGACCAAATCGTTTGATTAAATCTCTGACTAGATTAAACGAAATTGTGACCAGTAGTGCGAGCTTTGGTGTTATTGGCGCAAAAACATAAATTAATTTATTGGCCGTTAAAATGGTGTTTAACAAGGCGAACGTCATTAACATCTCGGTTAACATGATTCCCATCGTGATGCCGTAGAGGAGTGCCGGATAGGATAACTTAAATGTGAAAAAGCCGGTTGACACTTTCCATAGAAAGGGTGAAAACTTTTGATTAAGTAAGACGTTAAAAAAGACAATCATGAAAAATAAGACGCCGTTGAATTTGAGCTGTTGCCAAGCAGCGTGTCTGCCAAGATAGAAAACATTGATGATCATCAAAGAAACAATTCCTGTCAACGCCACGGCAACGTGATTGAACAGCATTGTCAGAACAATTAATTCACCAAAAAAGATGGTGGCAATGATGGGATGCAGTTGAAAAAAGAAAGTCATTTTGATTGGTATTTGGCGCATGGCAGAAACCTCTTTCACAGTCTAGTACCACCCTTACAATTATAACATCAAATGAGTTGGAATAAATGGCTTTATGGTGTGCGGTTCGCCTGTTATGTTGGAAACAGCGATGAATGAGCAAAATGAGGTTTTTAATTTCTTTTGTTAATTCCAAAAACATTTAAATGGATTTACTAATCTAGTTAAGATTATTGAGTAGACAAACAGGGAACGCCTTTTTTAGTTAGCACTGCCTAACTGAAAGGGCGTTCCCTGTTTCCCCTGATCCCGTATTTTTTACGATATCGAATAAAAGTTGTTCGCTTAATACCGGTATTACGGGCCACATCTACATCACTCATGCCCGCCTGATAAAGCTTAAAAGCATGTAGTAAACGCGGATCATCTTCGGCATATTGAGGCTTGCGCCCATGATATTTACCCTGCTTTTTGGCCAAGGAAATCCCTTGTTGCTGACGCTCGATAATTCGCTTACGTTCGCTTTCAGCTTGATACTTATACAGTTCAATGACGAGGTTAGTCATCAGTTGACGCAAGTTAGGATCAGCAATCCCCGTCATAGACGGCAAATTCAACACATCTAGGGCGGCCCCCTTACTTTGAATGGTGTTCATGATCTGAGTTAAATCATGGTTGTTTCGGCCCAAGCGATCTAGTTCAGTGACCAGGACAATATCACCCTCGCGGATATAAGCCAGCATTTTTTGCAGTTCTGGCCGATTAGTGTTAGCCCCACTTAATTTATCCGTAAATAATTTATCAACGCCCTTTAAAGCCGCTAACTGTCGATCTAAATGTTGCTCCTTGGAACTCACACGCGCATAACCGATTTTAGCCATTTCTAGTTCTCCTTTTGGACAGTTCTAATGGACATTTACAATTCCTAGTATAGCACAGAATTAAAAAAGGCCATTAGGGTATGCCCTAAT
>DMZB01000332.1 GCA_003482405.1 Lactobacillus sp.
GCATCTAGCCCTTGTCCTGACTGGCGCTGGTATTACGTGACAGTGCACGGCGGTCTTTGCTTTACGTGATGACCGATGAGACTCACATTCGCAGTCAGGTGGTTGGTTCCATTTTCTAGAGTTCCACCCTCGTCTTTAGCCGCGTTGATCTCGACAAGGTTTAGAGTACCTATGAGGTTGACTGCACTAGGGGTCACGAACCGCTAGCATGAGTGATTTAACTGACGAAGATTCGGGTACTGCCCGCGTGTCTTTTAACTGGTAGTCAACTCCAGCCTTTCCACGTCCACAAAAAGACCCGCCTAAAGTCCTGGTTAGGATTTTAAACGGGTCTTAAGAGGATTTTCAATCTAATCTCTTTTAACTCATCAGTTACCATGCTAAAATGGTTTCTGAACGATATGGGCTACTGAGGTAGTCATATCAATAAAATCCTAACAGGTACATCTGTTAGGTCGTTATCACTTGGAACGCCAATTCCGAAGTGATTTTTATTTGCGCTCATATTCAACTGCAATCATCATAGCACAGCATGTGGTCATGACGTTAGCACTTATTTGAATATGCGGTGCCAGAACCCCTGCTTTTGCGGACGGGGTTCTTTTTTTGTGCCCTCAGTGACCGCTTCAGAGTCTGTTTCATCCTTAGCTGGTTGTGCTGGTGTTTCGGTTTCTTTAGGTGCTTCTAAGGCAGCAATCTTCTTCTCAGCCATTAACTGTAATTGTTGCGACTGGTCGAGCAATTTATGCAATTCAAATATTTGCTTATCCTTTTTACCTAGTTGCTTGTTTTTTTTTCTTATCTCCTTATTTTGTAAGTCAATTTGTTTTTTTAATAAACTGGCCACTTCACTACCAACCAACCTTTCTCTGCTGGTTGGCCCTTCGTTGAGGGTTGGTTGGCTATCGTAGTTGTCCTCATAATGCCCTTTAATTAGGTTATATCCATCTTCATCGATAATAATTTGCTGACCATGGTTGGTTGGCTCGGTTGATACATGATTTTCTCTAAACTCAGGAGTTAAAAATTTACTAATAGCTTGTTTACTAACTTTAAATTCATCAGCTATCTGTTTAATTGTTCTCACAAGCTATATCTCCTCAATTACATAAATCGTTATTTTACTGCACATGTATTTCATAAAACTAATATACTTTTATTATATTGATAAATTCTACAATGAGTTTGAACAGAAATAAAATTCCCTAGGCAATCCCTTGAAAAAGATGCTCAGCTTCCTCGTCCAATCGACATTAAATTGAATTTGTACTCTAATTTAGATATTTAAATTAAAAAGAAAGTGTCTAATAATTTTATGGCAGAAGATAAATTTGAACAAGCAGTTATTGAAAAACTAAAAGATGAAGGGTGGGACTATTTACCAGATTATTCAGGAGTCACTATTGATAAACTGTATGATCATTGGCGTGATATTTTAAATCAAAACAATTTGCAACGACTCGATGGGACTTTATTAACCGATAGTGAATTTGAACAAATTAAATTATCACTAGGCAAAATTAAGACTCCTTATGACGCACAGCTAACCTTAGCGGGTGCCGGAGGAAAGGGAACCATTCCCTTAATTCGTGATGATGGCAGCCAGTTAGAGTTAGCTATTTTTTATGGTGACGAAGTCGCTGGTGGTCATTCGCGTTACGAAGTCGTTAATCAAATCACTTTTAATAACTTAACTTACACATTAAGCACCAAACGTCGTATTGATGTCCTTTTATTAATTAATGGTTTACCAGTAGCGCACATTGAGGAAAAAGATGAGTCACTACAAAACCAATGGAATGCCTTTGAACAGCTAGAAAAATACGCTGGCGATGGTATGTACAGTGGTATTTTTGCATTTGTTCAGGTTCAATTCATTCTTTCACAACACTCAGCGCATTACTTTTCACGTCCGAAAGATGCACAATCATATAATCGTGATTTTGTATTTGGTTGGCGTGACGAACGGGGTAAAGACGTTACGAATACGATGACCTTTATTCATCAAGTAATGGGAATTCCCGCACTCCACCGTTTAGTTACCGTTAACATGATCCCGGATGCCGCCAATGATAATTTAATGGTCATGCGTTCCTATCAAATTCAAGCCACCAGAAAAATTTTGGATCGTATGAACGAGATGAATAATAATGGCCTGGTTGAAAAAGAGGGCGGCTATGTATGGCATACAACCGGATCTGGTAAAACGGTCACCTCGTTCAAAGTTGCCCAATTATTGGCAGCTATGCCTCAAGTGCGTGACGTTTTGTTTATTGTCGATCGAGTTGATTTAGTTAATCAAACATTTGAAAATTTCAAATCCTTTGCTTATAAGACATTTGAGAACCGTATTAAGGTCGTTAATGGTAACGAATTAAAGCGCGCACTAAAACATAATCAAGAATCACACATCTACTTAATTACTGTCCAGGGCCTTGATAAAGCGGCTAAATCGGGACTCTTATCACATAATCGTATGGTTATCCTAATGGACGAAGCACACCGTTCAGCCAGTGGTGATGCGGTTGCCCGAATTAAACAAGCACTCCCTCAAACAACTTGGTTTGGCTTCACTGGGACGCCTAATTTTTATAGTGATGAAGTAAATGATGTTAAAACCTCTAAAAACATTTCGACTCACGATATTTTTGGCCCTCGTCTACATCGTTACACCATTAAAGATGCAATTGGTGATGGCAACGTCTTAGGTTTTGACGTGACCTATTATGAATCATCAATTGAATCAGATCATAAAAACGAGCTGTCTGAAAAAGAATTAGAAGACAAAATATATACTAGTTTGCCGTTCCGTGAAGCAGTCGTGAAGGATATTAAAGAAAATTGGGCTACTAATGCCAGTGGGCCCATTGAAATGGGAATTCGTCAACCAAATCAATTTCAAGGAATGTTCGCCGTTTCTGGTAAACAGGCAGTGGCAGCCTATTACAGCTTGTTTAAACAATTAGCTCCAGAAATTCGGGTGGCAATGACTTACTCCCGTGATGAAGACAATGGTAGGAATACATCTGATCTCCAACAAGCTTTAAAAGGAGCCATGACAGATTACATCAATCGTTATCACACACGTAATTTTTTAAATGATAAGGACTCTACCCGTCTTTATCTGAACGATATGACTAAGCGCATTGCTCGCAAGAAGCCTTACAACACTGGAAGTGATGATGATCGATTAGATTTAATTATTGTCTCTGATCAACTATTAACTGGTTTCGACTCTAAGTACGTCAACATTATTTACATGGACAAAGTCATGGCTGAAGGTCCATTGATCCAAGCCATGTCACGCACTAATCGCACAATTGATCGAAATGCTAAACCGCATGGTAAAGTACGTTTCTATCGTAAAGGCGATGTCATGGAGGAAAACGTTAAAAACGCTTTAGTCATTTATACCAAGGGTGGTAACGATACGCTTACCGATGATAGTCAGTTGCCGGATGATAGTGAACAAGAAAAGCTCTTCGATGACGGTATTCTAGCCCCTAAGGTAGCTAATCAAATCGACGAACTTAATCCACAAATTGCCCGCTTGAAAGAACTAGCTGGTGAGGACTTCTCACAAATCCCTCAATCTGAAAAAGCACGCATTGAGTTTGCGACAACCGCTGCCGCGGTAAATTCGCAAACTCAACGATTAGTGCAACAAGGCTACAAACTAGGCAGTGAGGTTGAATCTGGAGATGAAACCATTAAATTAGCGATTAACGATACTGACCAACTCAGTACGCTACAAGCACGTCTCAATGATGTTAACGAACTACTACCACCAGACAAACAAATTGACCTGACGAATATCAAAGTGGTTTTACAGTCCTTTGCCAGTGAAATTATTGATTATGATCGCTTAGTTGATCTATTGAATGAATACATGGACGAAACAACGGTAGCCAATCGAGCGGCCGTTGATGAACATATTAAACCACTAGATCAAGATAACCGTGATGAAATTGATGCCGTGATGGATGGGATTGAGAACGGTGATTACCAGGAACATTTCGATACAGAAACTTTGAAAACAGTTCGTAAGACTATTCGCAGTGAACAGACAGAACTAAAAGTATATAAATGGGCTGCTGATCACGATTACAACGGTAACGACATTCTATTGGCTTATAACCTGTACTTACCCGGTGTTAAATTAGTTGATAATCCAAAGTTAAGCAATGAACTTCAAGGGATTGAAGATCGACTTAATATCGGTTTCTTCGAAACAGCAGACTTTGAAACAGCACTCATGAACTACTTTGCAGAAATTACTAATCATAAATAGGGAAGATAAACCAACATGACATTAACAGCAGATAAAAAAGCATTAATTTGGAAGACATTAAATGAAACACGGGGCAAAATTGAGCCTGCTGAATATAAAAACTACATTTTTGGCTTAATGTTTTATAAATTTCTATCTGAAAAAGCACAAACTTGGTTAGACAACCAATTACGTGGTGAATCATGGGAAAATGTATGGAACCAAAACGCAGAAAAAGCGACTAGTTTCATGCAAAGTAAATTAGGATATGTCATTCAACCTGGTGATATGTTTAGTGATTGGCAAAATGCTATTAACGTCGATCGATTCAATATCTCCAATGTAGCAGATGCTTTAGCACACTTTAATCAAGGCATTCAACAAGGCGCCAAAGCCAACTTCGATGGTATTTTTGATGATATGGATCTCACCTCAAGTCGTCTAGGAAGCAATACACAAACACGCACGAAGACACTCATGGATTGGATCAGCCTAATCGATCAAATTGAGCTTGATGAAGATACAGACGTTCTAGGCGACTTATATGAATACCTAATTGGCATGTTTGCCGCAAATTCAGGCGCTAAGGCCGGTGAATTCTATACGCCACATGAAGTTTCAGACATTATGGCTCGTATTTTGACTTCAGGCCGTGAAGATATGCCTGAATATACGCTTTACGACCCCGCCATGGGATCAGGATCCTTATTGCTCACCACCGGTTCACACATGAAGAACGCTGGTGTGCGTGGGGCGATTAAGTATTATGGCCAAGAAGTGATTACAACCACTTATAACCTCGGGCGCATCAATTTAATGATGCATGGTGTGGAATACAATGATATTCACATTCATAATGCAGATACTTTAAATTCTGATTGGCCAGACGGGGTTACGAATGGCGTGGATAGTCCGCGCATGTTTGATGCCGTGATGGCTAATCCACCGTATTCTCTAAAATGGGATAACACTAATCGTGAAGATGATCCTCGTTTTAAAGCTGGTGTAGCACCTAAGTCAAAGGCTGATTTTGCCTTCTTGCAACACGGTTTGTACCACTTGAAGCAAGATGGCCGGATGGCCATTGTCCTACCACACGGTGTCTTATTCCGTGGTGCAGCCGAAGGGCGTATTCGTCAAGACTTGTTGGAGAAGCATCATATTTCAGCCGTGATTGGCCTACCAGAAAAGATCTTTACTAATACCGGGATTCCAACCATTATCATGGTCTTAGAAAAGAATCGCACGTCAGATGATGTCTTGTTTATTGA
>DMZB01000025.1 GCA_003482405.1 Lactobacillus sp.
GATCGATATAGTGGTGAACTTCGGCGATTGGCATACCAGTGCTACGGAAGCAGCGCACAAGATTGACCCATTCAACAGCATCATCGTCGAACAGACGGTTGTTGTTCTCGTCCCGTTGTACATATGGTAATAAGCCGTGGTCATCGTAGTAACGAATCGAGTAAGTGGTCATACCCAATTTTTTAGCGACTTCTTGAACTGTATACATGCAGTCACTCCTTTATTGAATGTTATTCATACAAATTTTTATTTTATAGAATTAGCATTCACTATAGAAGCCCTGTTGGTAAAGGTCAAGTGATTCATCGTGCTGATTAAATCATCAGCTTGATTTGCCAGTCAAAATTAATTCTCAGTTGTCTGCACGTGTGCTGTTGCATAGTTAGCGGTTGTGGGGTCATTTTTAGTCAACCGACCAGCACCACGGGCGAGAATCAAAATGGCAACGATGAGTGAGCAGATGCCCAAAACTGATAGTGACACAGGAATGCTGACGACGTTTGCTAAGGTTAAGAAGACGAATTGACCCACTGGTGCGCCGATCATCATGACGGTGCTCAAGACACCGCCAGTTGCGGCCAGATGATCGTCTGGAACGGTGTTGATCAAAACGGCGTTGAAGCGCGGGTTAACTTTACCAAGGAGATAAGCCTCCGCGAAAAAGCAGATGAGTAAAAGCCATAGATTTTGCAAAGTCAGCATGTCGACAACGACGAGTACCATAATCACCATCGTGCTGGATAATAACGCGACCATCGACGTGTTTTTAAAAATGTCATTAGCGAGAATGGCACCGGCAATGCTGCCTACGGAAAAGACAATATTGACTAGGGCAATGGTATAGCCATAATTGACGAACCATAGATTATGCATGTGTAAAAAGACGAGGTTGGATAATGGGTCAAGTGCGGTGCCAAGCAAATTGACACCTAATCCGGCGATAATCATGAAGAGTAAAAATGGGTTTTGACTGAATTCTTGCATCGCTAATTTAAAGCTGCTGGCGAAACCTTCTGTCTCTTTTTCAGTTGTTTGTGCACGAGCGGATTTCGCCTGAGCAACGGATTCATGAATTTCAATTTCGGCTTGGTCGTATTGATGACGTGCCAGAAAGAACATAACACCGGCAACTAGAAAGGTGAGCGCGTCTAGTAGGGCAAAGAGGTCATACTGGTGGTGGAGGGCCACAATCAAAGTAGCCCCTAAAGCTGCCGCGATAATTTGAATCAAACTATCAATGGCGGTGCCGACCGAAGTTGCATCATTCATGTGTTCTGGGGTCACGATGTGTTTCATGATCGGAATTGATAAACCATTGCCATAATCTCCTAGAAGTCGTGCAATAATGTCTAACGTCATGATGATAAAAAAGACACTGACCTTTGTTGAACGGCCGATCATCGCAGCGATGATCAGAAACAGCACGGTTTGAACTAAGTAAGCGATCCACATTGCGTGGCGTTTATGCTTTGTCTGATCGGCGAGGTAGCCGGTGAAAATATTAGCGAGTGCCGGGATGATCCAGGCAATCGAGGCGACGGAGACAGCTAGTGTCTTAAAGGGTAACGTGGCTGCGTAGATTAAAAAAACGATGCTATAGAGTCCGCTACCAAGCGAGTCAATAATTTGGACGTTTGTAATCGTTCGAAATGCTCGGTTTGTTCGATATTCGTGCATGAGAATTCCCTCTTTCATGTTTCTCTCTTTGAATGTTTAAAGTATAGCCGCGGGTAGTTATTGTCGGTTAAAAATTTTCTTATATGATAATTTTAACTTTAAAATCCCGTCCTTACGGCATTCTTAAACTCTTGAAAACAGCTTTTCGAGAGGAATGTGCTAAAATATCTGTATGAAAAACAACAATCAAGAGCAACCGATGAGTCGAACGGCACGTTACGACCAAGGTAAACGTAAAAAAACTAAACAAAAGCAATCGGCCCCTCAGCCGACCCAACCAGTTCAACCAACAGCACCGCAACAACCGGTTCAAAATGCACAGGGGTTTGTCAAACAGAAACGAACGCACGGATTTCTGAGTTTTTTAGTCGGCGTCGTCTTTATTTTGACGCTTGTCGTGCGAATGACGGTCTTGAGTGGCACCTTCATGGAAGGCGCCCTTCAGACGCCGACCGTGATCAATCGAGTCCATACTGAAGTTGCCAGTCAATTAGAGGCTAAAAACCTGCCAACCAGTTTGGCGACAGATGATCTTATTAAGGCAGTATTGAAGACTGGCACACGTGAAACGTATGCCGGTGAAAGTTTGAACTTTAATACGGCGTCCATTCGTAACGCGGTACAAGATGATGTGAACCAGCAAGCCGCTTCCATTGGGATAGCCGGCACAACCGCTAGTGATGCGATCGTTAATTTGATCAGCGGACAGGTGTTGAATCAGGTTAGCGCGAATTATCATGATGATAACTTAACTTATTTTGCGAACCATATTCGTAGTTACCAGACATGGGCAGACATTTTACTCGTTGTCAGCGGGATTTTGTGGCTGTTATTAATGATTAGTAACCATCGGCGTCGTCGTGCACGCCGCCTGAACCGCAAACAAGCTGCTTAACCGAGTTTGAAAGGGGTATATCGTGGAAACAAAGTTTGAAACACAACCTGGTTGTCCGTTTTGTGAGAAAGAAGACATTATTCTGCAAAACGACTACGCGAAAGCGTTTTGGGACATTAAACCAGTCAATGCAGGTCATACGCTCATTGTGCCGCGACGGCATGTGGAAAACTGGTGGGGAATGACGAAGGACGAAAAGAATGCCATTGATGATCTGGTCCTGCAAATGAAGAAAATCCTAGACGACCGCTACCAGCCAGATGCCTACAACATCGGCATGAACCTTGGCGCTGATGCCGGTCAAACGGTGTTTCACGCTCATGTTCACTTGATTCCCCGGTATTATGGCGACATGAAAGTACCAGAGGGTGGCGTCCGTAACCTCATTCCACGCAAACTAAAGTAGTTTTAATTTTAGCTTTAGCTTTAGTTTTATTTTTAACGGGCAGTTCTGAATTTAGAAAGTAAAAAAGTTAGGGGGATATCAAAATGAAAATCGGATTTATTGGAACAGGTGTCATGGGTGGCGCCATCGCCGGTCACGTACTGGCAGCTGGCAATACGGTGACCGTTTACAACCGAACCAAGGCAAAAACAGATCAGTTAGTCGCTGACGGGGCAATATGGGCTGATACACCGAAAGCTGTCGCGGAACAAAGTGATGTAATTTTTAGCATGGTCGGTTACCCTCAGGATGTTGAAACGATTTACTTTGACGACGATGGGATTTTTGCCGGTGTTAAACCAGATAGTATTGTTGTGGATATGACGACCAGTACACCGACTTTGGCAAAACGGATTGCGGAAGCTGCGCCTGAACATCAGGTCACAGCATTGGACGCGCCCGTCTCTGGTGGCGACATTGGTGCTAGAAATGCGACATTGACGATTATGGTTGGCGGTGATCAGGCGACGTTTGATAAAGTCCTGCCGTTATTTAACGAAGTCGGTAAATCAGTTCATCTATTTGGTGGCGCTGGTGCCGGTCAACACGCTAAAATGGCCAATCAGATTATGATTGCGGGTACGATGACCGGTCTGACTGAAATGCTGGTGTACGCCAAGGCGGCTGGCCTGAATTTACCGGATGTCCTGGCCACGTTAAGCGCAGGCGGTGCCGATAATTGGTCGATGGACACGTATGTACCGCGCATTTTCAAACATGATTACACACCAGGCTTTTTTGCGAAGCATTTCCTGAAGGATTTGCGAATCGCGTTAGATGAGGCTGATAAAATGCACCTGGATTTGCCGGCAACCACAGCGGCTAAAGAACTCTACGAACAATTAGTCGATCAGAAACATCTGGGCAACGATGGCACGCAAGCGCTCGTCAAACTGTGGTGGGGCGATGAAGCCTAATTAGTCCGTTTAATGAAGGTCGATTAACTTACTAACGTGGTCAAATGGTTAATTTCACGCAACTTTTGAAAGTAAACGCCGGACCATTATGCTCATTTCAGTTTAAACTGACACCATCTATAACTAAGTGTTGTTGCATAGGTGAGGATGGTGACTGAGATGAGAAAGGATTCGCTGGAACGCTTTGACTACGAGGCCGAGGAGCCACAAGCAACAGATAGGATTCCACAAGATCTACGTTTGGATGCGCAAATGACGGAACCGGCTAAACGCCAACATGCCCGACTGACAAATGGCTTGTTTGCAATCATCATGTTAGTGGTTGTCATCCTGCTCATCAGTGGGCTAGTCTCGGGGATGATGATGCTATTGACGGCCGGCGTAGTGATTGCGATTGTTGATGTTGCGTGGGGGATTTGGTTAATTAGATAATGAACAAAAAATAAGCGTCACTTTTAATTGTCAGCACCGTGCAAAGGTGTGTGGCATTAAAAGTGACGTTTTTAGTTTGACGAGAATTTTGAATTCAAACTCACTGATGCACTACAGAAGCTGATCCGTCAGTAGTTTTGGCATGATTGCGATGACCTTTTGACTCAATCTGGTCGGCGTTTCGGTCATGCCGTTTAAGACCCAGTGACAAACCATGGACAGGTAGCCAGCGGCATAGAATCTGATGGCGTCTTTTTCCATGGTGGTCAACTTGAGGCGGCCTGTTTTTGCTTTGAGCGCGGATTCCATTTCGAAGATTGCTGAGCGCTCGAAAAAGTGACTAAAATCATTTTGGTCTTCGCTCTTAAAAGCGGCGGTAAAATATTCAGGATATTCATAGAACAAATGCAGGCTGTCACCAATTAACTCACTGAGAGGTTGTTGATAATGCGTGGCGATATGCTTGTTCAAAGTCTTTTGGTAACACGAGTTGATCAAGTCATATTTATCGACAAAATGTTTGTAAAAGGACGTGCGGCTGACCTGCGCATCGGTAGACAACTCGCTCACGGTGATACGATCGATGGCATGATGTTTGATAACCTTGGTCAGAGAGTTCATGAGTGCATCTTCAGTATTCATTATTGACTCCTGTTTAATCACTTAACTTAACAATATGCAGATATTGTAACCCCAATTGCGTTTTAAAACTTCATATAATGTGGTTGTTAGAACATAAAACGTGAGAGGGGCTCAAATTATGAAACGTGTTGTAATTGTAACTGGTGGAACAAGTGGAATTGGTTTTGCGACGGCAAAGAAGTTTCTCAGTGCTGGAGATAGCGTTGTGATTGCTGGCATTGATGCGCAGGAAAAAATCGATGACGCAATGCAGACACTACAGACAATGGGTGAAGCGACGTTTGTTCGTTGTGATGTCACTAAAGTTGCTGACTGCGAACAGGTTGTTAAGACTGCCATCGCAAAATATGGTCCTATTGATGTGTTGGCTAACATCGCTGGCATTGTCGGCAAACGCGAAAACTTATTGCACATCGACTTAGAGGAAATTCGGAAAGTTATCGATGTAAATCTAATGGGGACCATTGCGATGGCACAGGCTGTTGCCAAAGCAATCGTCGCCAACAAGGGCAAAGGCGTGATTATCAATACCGGCTCGATCGATGGTATTATCGCGAACCCTGAGAACGTGGCTTATCACGCTAGTAAAGGTGGCGTTCGCATGGTCACCAAAGCGATGGCGCGCGAATTATCGCCATTCGGTATTCGCGTGGCCTCGGTGGCGCCAGGTTGGGTACACACGCCAATGTTAGGCGACATGGCCATTGACTTTGGTAAAAAGCTACACATGGATGGCCGAATTCTGGAGCCTGAAGAAATTGCCAACATGATCTACTTGATCAGTTTGCCGGAAGCGAGTGCGGTTAACGGCGCCACGGTCATGGCTGACGATGGCTATTCATCATTTAAGGGCGTGGATGGTTATCATGAGTAAACGCGTCGTTCAATGAGGTTCGATTTGAGGCGAGTAGTTTTTGCAATGACAAACGTAAGTCGGATTCTTGAATGATATCACTGATCTTATCGAGTGCGGCCATTTCAGAAGCAAAAGTTTTAGCCGATAGGTTATGGCTAGCACTGCTGCCGTGGGTCACGTAATGATAAGTTTGATAGGCATCATACCAGAACACATCGGCATCGCGAATGTACGTCACGTTGAATAATTGATCTTCCATAACGGTAAGTTCGGTATCGAAACGCAAATTGCGGTCGCGAATAATTGACATTGAATAGCATTTATTCCACAAGAAACCGCGGATGTTGCCACCAGGTTTGATAGTGTCTTGTAGCATTTCACCCTGCGTTAAGTGGCGTGACAAGGGCTTGTTGGTAGTTGCTTTGATCAACACACCATCCGCAAAGTACCCGCAACAGGCCAAATCTGCCTTTTGTGTGGTCATGTTTTCGACAAAATGGCTGACATAATCCGGCTCACACCAGTCGTCACTATCGACGAAGCACACGTAGTCACCGTTGGCCTCGTCCAAACCACGGTTGCGAGCAGCAGACACACCTTGGTTTTGTGGCTGGTGCAGGACGCGCACGCGCCCATCGGTGGCGGCCCAGAAATCGGCATAAGTTCCGGATTCATCCGGGGAGGCGTCATCGACCAGTAGAATTTCTAAATTATTGTACGTTTGGCGGCATAGGCTGGCGACGCATCGGTCCAAATAATCAACGGCCTTATAAACGGGGACAATAACGGTGACAAGTGGTTGCATGATGGGGTCAACTCCTTTAAAAATCTTTAGTTCAAGCATACACGATTTTGGAAATGGACGTTGTTAATTCGCTCATAAATTGATAATTCCAAACTACAAAAAATAACGATGTAGCAGGGCACTTGCACCTGTTGCATCGTTATTTTGCGCTAATGACATGTTACTTCACTGAAACAGACTTATAGTTCCAGTTCAAACCAGCGGAGTTGTAGATGACACCTTTGACGTAAGGGCGTTGCAAGAACGGACCTGAACCGAAGTATGAACCAGAGTACAACGGCAGAATGGCGTAATCCTTAACCAGTGTTTGATCAGCTTTGACCAAATTCTGGAAACGAGCAGCCTTGTTCATCGCATTCTTGTTGGCTGAGTCCTTAACGTTTTGATCATAGCTGGCATTCTTCCAACCACCGTTATTATAGGGCGCGTTCGCGGTGAAAAGGGCGAAGGTATAAGGATCGCTGTAGTCAGCACCCCAAAGTGTTACGGTTGCATCGTAATCTTTACTCATCATCCGTGTTAAGCGGGTTTTATTTGGCACGTTGGTGACATCCACCTTTACACCCGGCAACTTTTGAAATTCGGATTGTAGAAATTCTGCGTTTTTCTTACCGGTGTCGCTGTCGTCAGACAACAAATTAAAGTGAAGATGAGTAATGCCAGTCTCTTTTTCACCTTCCTTGAGCAACGTCCTTGCTTTAGTCAGGTTTTGGGTAAGAGCGCCTTTGACCTCAGCCTCTTTAGCAAAGTCTTCACCAGTTTTAGGGTCTTTGGCCAACTTTGGCGGCGTAAACGTTTTGGCAGGTGTTGAGCCATCCTCGAGAACGTTGTTCGTTAATTGTTTGCGACTAATGGCGTAGGAGAGTGCGGCACGAATTTTCTCATTTTTAAAGGCCGGGACCTTGTCCATGTTCAGAGAGACATAGGTCACAGAAGAACCAGCTCGGTACAGGTAATTCTTATTGTGTTTGTACTGTGCGACTTGGTCACCGCTCAAGTTGGTCATGTCGATTTTTTTGGAATTATACATGTTGAGTTGCGTGTTAGATTCTTTGACAACTTGGAAGTTAATTTTATTCAACTTCACATGTTTTTTATCCCAGTAAGTCTTATTCTTGATCCAACTCCACTTTGAATTTGTCCCTTTATAACCAGAAACACGGAAGGGACCATTGTAAACTTGGGTGGCTGACGTTTGGCCGTATTTTTTTCCAAATTGTTTAACAGCACGTTCGTTTTCCGGGAAATAAACCGGGAAACCGAGTAATAATTTGAAGTATGGAATTGGTTTTTCTAACGTAACTTGTAGTTTATACTTGCCATCAGCCTTGATACCCAGACTGTTGACAGGGGCCTTGCCTTTTTGAATGGCATCGGCGTTTTTAACGCCATCAAACAAATACGCATATTGGCCCCCTGTTTTGGGGTTGTTCGTTCGCCGCCATGAATAAACAAAGTCCTTGGCGGTCACGGTATCGCCGTTTGACCACTTCACCCCGTGACGCAGTGTAAACGTCCAGTGCAGGCCATCCTTAGAAATTTTGGTGTTTGTTGCCATGGCATTTTCAGGCTTTGAATCTTTGCCCAGTCGGTAAATGCCTTCTTCAGTATTGGACATGGCTTCCAGAGATTCGTTGTCGACACCGAGCGATGGATCAAGTGACGGCATTTCTGACGGTAATGCGAGGTTCAGTTGGCCCTTATGACCAGAAGCAGCCTGATTATTGCCACAGGCGGCTAATGTTAAGACTGATAACGTCGCGACAACCCCCAGAGTGAGTGCTTTACGGACTTTCATAATTGGTGGTTCCCCCTAGAATAATTAGTTAAGTGGTTAATTAAAGCTCTTCGAAGAAGTTAAACAACTGTTCACGAGTGAGCTGTTTCTTTTCTTCACCGCGCACATCATAGGTGATTCGGCCAGCATTTAAGACGATTAACCGGTTTCCATATTTCAATGCGTCTTCCAAACGGTGTGTGATCATCAAGCAAGTGAGATGATCGGCTGCGATACGGTCGTTAGTGGCCGTCATCAACTGCTTTGAGGTTTTTGGATCCAAGGCAGCAGTGTGTTCGTCCAACAATAGCAGTTCTGGTTTGCTTTCCACGGCCATCAAGAAACTCAGGGCTTGTCGTTGACCACCAGACAGACTACCAGTAGCAGTGTTCAAACGATTTTCCAAATTATTGTTCATCGTGGAGGCCATCTGCTTATATTCGGCCATGTGCTGACGCAATCCACGGGGAACAAGTCCACGACGGTGCCCACGTTTACTAGCTAATAGCAGATTTTCGGCAACCGTCATTCGCGGTGCAGTGCCCAACTTTGGATCCTGAAAGACACGGGCCAAGAAGCGTGTCCGCTGTTCTTCACTTTCACGTTTGATTGACTTACCGTGAAGCAAGACATCACCTTCATCAGCGTTGAGATTACCGCCAATCACGTTAAAGAGCGTGGATTTACCAGCCCCATTGGATCCCAAAACAGTGATGAAATCGCCAGGGTAAATCGTTAAGTTGAGATTGTTCAGAATTTTAGTTTCGTTACTGGTGTGGGCGTTCACAATCGTCGACACCTGTTTGAGTTCAAGCAATGGAGACTCAGTATTAGATTCAGTTTCAGGTTTAACTTCAGGGTTAGCTTTAGTTGTTGCGTTCATCGCGAACACTCCTTTCGATCAAACGGTTAAAGTGGAAGAACTTACGGAATCGAGGTAAGAGCAGGCAAATGGCCAAAATAACGGCGGACAGCAAGTTCAGGTCGTTTGCTGAGAAGTTTAGTTGTAACACGATCAATAAGACGAAGCGATACAAGATACTGCCAAGCGTCACGGCTACGAGACGCTGCGTGAGGGATAGTTCACCAAACGCAACTTCCCCGATAATGATGGACGCAAGCGCGATAACGATGATCCCGATTCCCATGTTAACGTCAGCGTACCCGTTGTTTTGGGCAACTAAGGCGCCGCCCATGGCGATCATGCCGTTTGAGATCATCAGGCCCATAATCGTCATGCGATCGGTTTTAATACCGATGGAGCGGGCCATTGTCGGATTGTCACCAGTTGCGATGAAGGCTTGACCGAGGTTGGTATTGAGGAAAAAGATTAGCAGCAAGGTTACAACGATGATGACCACAAGGCCAACGAAGACACTGTCAAAATATTGGGGAAGGGAACTTAAAAAGTCATTTTTGAATAATGATGATTTGCCAAGCAAACTTAGATTGGCGCGCCCCATAATGCGGAGGTTAACTGAGTAAGCTGCGGTCATGACTAAAATACCGGCCAGTAGAATTGGAATGCGGCCCTTTGTGTAGAGTAAACCGGTGATTAAGCCGGCGATCATACCCACTAAGAACGCACATAGTGTTGCCAACAGCGGATTCATGCCCCGATAAATGAGGGCGACTGCCGTGGCCGCACCCAGTGGAAAGGTGCCTTCAACGGTCATATCAGGAAAGTCGAGAATACGGAAGGTAAGAAAGAGGCCGAGCCCCAGGACAGCCCATAAGAGGCCCTGCCCGATTGCTGATGTAATTAAACTCATTTGAATAGTTCCCCTTTCTGTTTTGCTTCTTTGATGTAAGATTCAGGAATGGTGATGCCTAATTTCTTGGCTGTTTTCAAATTGATGGTGAGATCACCGTGACGCACATACTTGATTGGTGTCGTCGCAGGTTTGGACTTGTGCTTTAAAATCGAAACGGTCATGTTACCCGTCAAACGGCCCAACTTGTATTGATTGATGGCGTATGTGGCAAGACCGCCTTGTTTAACCATCGTGTCAGCCGCCGGGAAGACGGGAATCTTTTTGGCGTTAGTGTTGGCAACCAGCGTTTGCATTGCACTGGCAATTGTATTGTCCGTTGGGACGTAAACGGCGTCGACTTGACCGGCCATCGTTTGTGAGACCTGGTTTAAATCATTGGTATTGGAAATTGAGTACACCTTGAGCTTGATCTTTTCTTTTTTGCACAGTGCCTTGAACTGCTTGTACTGTGAAGTTGCTGAATCATCACTAGAGGTGTAAATG
>DMZB01000134.1 GCA_003482405.1 Lactobacillus sp.
CATACGATCGTGCCGCTCATCATCAATTTGCCCGCAAACTTGCTGCTGACGGCATCGTCTTACTAAAGAATGCACAAAACGTATTGCCTGTTGCACCGACTGATAAGCTCGCCTTTATTGGCGTAATGGCCGATCATCCGCGTTATCAGGGGGCTGGTAGTTCTCACGTCACTCCGGATCATGTAGTTTCTGCGTTAGCTGCTGCAAAAAGCGCAGGTTTAAATGTAACCTACGCACCTGGCTATTCTCTGGACGTTGGTGAAATTGACAACGACTTACAAACTGCCGCAGTTAAGTTAGCACGTAAAGCGGATACAGTTATCATCTTCGTCGGTTACCGTGACCGAGACGAATCTGAAGGTTTTGACAAAACTTCACTGAGTTTGCCTGAAAACCAAACAGCTCTCATTCAGGCATTAAGCCGGGCAGTCAAGAAGCTGGTTGTCGTCCTGGCTAACGGCTCTGTGGTCGAAATGCCATGGCGCAATCAGGTCACCGCAATTGTGGAAACTTACCTTGCGGGGGAAGCTGTGGGTGAAGCCACAATCGACATCTTGACCGGTGCCGTAAATCCCAGTGGCCGCCTAGCTGAAACATTTCCTGTTCGGCTAGCGGATACACCTAGTTTCGGGACGTTTGACCAAAATAATGACGTCGAAAATTACCATGAAGGCCTCTTTGTCGGTTATCGCTACTTCGATCTGCATCAACAAAATGTAGCCTTCCCGTTTGGCTTTGGACTCAGCTACACGACGTTTAACTACACTAATCTCACCATTCACGATTGGGAGAGTGATGACCTGCGTGTCACCTTCACTATCAAAAACACGGGAGAGCGTGCAGGCGCTGAGGTTCCCCAGCTTTACCTAAGTAACTTAACAAGTACAATTGAAAAGCCTGTCCGCGAGTTACGTCAGTTCGACAAAGTTTTTCTCGCGCCAAACGAAGAAAAGACGGTCACACTAACGTTGCATTCTCGTGATTTTAGTTGGTACAATGCCGATCAGCACAAATGGGAAGCAGACAATGGTGACTATGAGCTTACAATCGGCGCGTCGTCTCGAGACTTACGCCTCACGCAGCGAATTACTGTGGATCGTTTTGAGGCCAAACCATTGTTAGTTACGTTTGATACGTATCTCAATGTCCTGATGGCTAACGAAACAACCAAGAACATCATTATGCAAATGTTTGGCGAACAGTTAAGCCAATACACATCACAAGACAGTGCAAGCACGGCAGACACGGAAATGCTCTTTAATACACCATTGCGTGCGTTAGTCGCAGGTGGGTTCCCTGAGTCAGTGATCCAAAGCTTTATTGATCAGGCCAATGCAGCACTCGCCCAATAGCTTTTGATTATTATTAATGGTCCATCGCAATTTACCGATGTGGTAAATTGCGATGGACCATTTTCAATCTTCGTCATTTGACTTAACCGTCATAGCCGCTTAACGCCATAATCACTTAACGTCATGGCCAATTAAAAAAGAAGCTTTACTCAATAACGATCAGCAAACGACAAATAGCACTTCATAAATTATTTTGACAATTCGTGAAGTGCCACCAAAAAATTTTTCTTTAATTAGATTCAATAATTAAAATCAATAACGCTAAACTCAACAGATTTCTGACAAACTTACTTACGACCAAATAAGCGTGCCCAAAAGCCACGTTTTGCTTCTCGTTCTTCTAATTTAGCTGCATGGTTTGCTACCCGTGAGCCTGGCGTCATGTGGCGTAGGCCGTGTCGCAGACCGGCAGCCTGTGATGCAGCAGAGTCATTGTGTCGTGCCGCCTGACTACGCATGTTGATCGTTAACCCATCAGCACTGCCTTGAGGCCGTAACATCTCTGGCAGAACCTGTAACGTCGGATGCACGGTAGCTGTTGAACCATTAACTTCAAAGCTTAGCGTCACGTCGTAAGTACCAGGCGTTTTATGACTTGCTGTTGGATCATCATAACTCATAGCCGTCCAACGTGATCTGTCGTGATTATACTGATCTCTGGCGTCAGCAACATATCGGGCTGGGATCGGATCACCATCGCCAGCGACAATAATTTGATTATGTGCAGAGAGTGAAAAAACATTTTCAAACGCCGTCACGAATACACCTTTGCCGTGATCTGTGTAACGCACCGTCACTGGATAACGACCCGCCCGTTGCCAATTGATTTTTGACATATCGACAATCGCTTTTTCAATGTCAATCTCTTCGCCGTCGGCATTGAACAGATGCGTGACAAAACGATCTGGATTTGTTTTGGGACCATCCACATAAGTGGTTTGGTTCGCGGTAGTGACGCTTACCATATTTTCCAGTACATGTAGAACTTGGTGAGCACCAGCAGTCACATTGTTGACGGTATAAGTTAACATAACGCCGTAACCATTACCTGCCGTGAGTGTTGGTTGACCATCGTCAAAGGTCAGTTTGACATTTTGAATGACATTGTCCGCATGATTAGGATCCACCAGACGTTTGACAAACGCCTTTTTATCGGGTAGCGGTTCCCCCGCATGAATCGTTAAATCCTGACCATCGAGCGCAAAAATATGTAAATGAGCCGTTGCAGTAACCGTTTTGCCAGGATTGGTGTACTGCAAATTAATTCGATAATCTGCTGGCCGATCCCAATTTACATTGGTGAGGTCGACTTGAACACGATCAGGATCTACCGCCTGGCCGGTTGCGTCATAGACAGCCTTAACAAAACTCGTCTTCGTATAACGAGGGCCACCGACATAAGTCGTCTGGTCCTGCGCAATAACGGTGGCCTGATTTGTGATCACACGCAACTGATTTTGTGCTTGTGAATCTTTCTGTTCAGTTGTTTTACGATGTGGTTCAATCATGGGCTCACTCCTAAAGGAAAAAGATGCGATTCATTAAGATTTTCTAAAACTATTGTACTCAATAAAATCTGCGTTGAACAGACCAATTACGGCATTTATACCGGATTATGGTGAGATTAATCCGCATTTTCCCATTCATTTTCTAACATTGAATATTGCACTAAACTACAAAAGTTGTCATTAATAATGATTTGATCCCGCAAAATGCCATCCTGATGCATTCGTAATCGTTTGGCCACCGCTTGGCTTGGATGATTATTCACATCAGCTTCAAGAACAATTTTGTGTAAGTTTAACTCATCAAAGCCGATCGTTAACAATCTTTGAACGGAGCGTGTCATAATCCCTTGACCCTGATATTGCGTACTGAGCCAATAACCGATTGCAGCGTGCCGATTAGTTGCATCGATTTGATGAAGGTCCAAGCTACCAACAGGCTTTCCGTCAACAACAATGGTCAGTGGTAACATGCTGTTGTCAGCAAAACGTTGACGTGCGTAGCGCACGAAACCAAGTTCGTCTTTCACAGTTTGCATTTGGTCAGCCCAAGCCATCCATTTTCGTAATTCATCACGATCTTCGTTAATGTAATTGAGTAAATCCTCTGCATCTTCCTCATTAATAAGCTTCAGGGCCAGATGTGCATCAATTTGATGGGTAAACATAGGGCTAACCTCTTCATTTAATAGATTTATCTGCTTTCCAATTTACCATAAAAAGCCATCCAAATGTTAGGCTGCGCCTGAATCCGTAAAACGAATTTAGGTAACAGTTAACAAATTGAATGGCTTTTACGGTTTGATTCCACTCACCAACTATGAATCGGAACAAACACATTAGCAAACATTTTAGCAAATTATGGACCCGAACAGATTCGAACTGTCGACCTCCTACATGCGAAGCAGGCGCTCTCCCAACTGAGCTACGGGCCCAAAAAACAACCTTTTAGCCGTTTTCACAGTAATAAGCATAGCACACTTTAAAACCAGTAACTGCTACGAGATTACTTTTTTTCGTCAGTCGTGGTACTTGCCTGTTCAGCTGCTAAGGCAGCATTCGCCGCTTTTTGTTTAGATGTAGTGATGCGACGAAAAATAATCAAAAAGGCAAAATCAAAGATCAGCATGGTAATAACACCCAGGATAAATGAACCATCAAATGGCAGGGGTAAAAGCCAGCCGACAATAATTCCTAATACAACCCCCAGTGTCAGCATCACAACCGCAATATTTGTTGGCATCGCTGGATTGATTGGTTTTGGTCTATTCTTCATTTTTACCCTCCAAAATAACTTTTATAATCGGCTATTAGTGTAATCATTTTAAAGATAGCTTTCAAGTTGCACCGTAATTTTAAACCAATTTTGTGTTACTCATTTTTCACACTCTTATTTCAAACAAATTCTTAATCGCTAAAGGTTCGTTTCAACGTTTGCGCAGTTTTTTCAATGTCGCTCGCCCGTGTTAATAAACTAATGACCGCTGCACCAGCCACGCCGGTTTCTTTAACTTTTTCAAGATTGGCCAATGTTATGCCACCGATGGCGACGATGGGAACTTTTGCTTGTACAACAAGTTGTGTTAATCCCGCCACACCAACAGCAGGATCCGCATCATCCTTTGAAATCGTGGGGAAAATAGGACCGCTACCAATGTAGTCAATGGCCGCTAATTCATTCGCCAGTGTGACCTGCTTTAGCGTATGGCACGAATAACCAATGATCATATCTGGCACCGTTTCGATAACTCTCGCAATTGCCTCGTCTGATTGGCCAACATGAACGCCGTCAGCATGCAATTGCTGAGCCAGTAACACATCATCGTCGACAAAAAATGGAATTCCTGCCTGTGAACAGATATTACGCAGTTGTTCACCCATTTGCCGTTTAGCGTCGCCTTGTAGTGCGTTTGGCCCTTTTTCACGATACTGAAAAGCCGTAATACCACCTTTAATTGCTTTTTCAAGAACATCTGGCAAATTTCGATGGTCAACCATGTCCTGGGTGCCAGCAACAAAATATGCGGCTAACTGTGCTTTGGTAAATCTCATCATTAGCGCACTCCTTCAGAAATAACGGCCCAGTGATTCAAAGGACCATGACCGTGACCAACTTTGATGCCCTGTGCGATTGTTGCACTAACATAGGCTTTACCGATTCGGATGGCCTCTTCAATAGAGGCCCCCTTAGCTAACTCTGCTGTAATGCAGGCCGACAATGTGTCACCTGTGCCATGTGTATTGTGCGTATCAACCCGGGGCCCCCGTAGCCAAAACGAATGCCCATCTTCCAGAAGGACATAATCACTTGCTGTCTTTGGATCATCTTCGTGACCACCTTTGACGATGACGTTTTTTGCACCTAGTGCCTGCAGTCGTTTGCCGGCCTCCTGCATGTCCTGATCATTGTCAATTGTCTGACCAGTCAGGGCCTCGGCTTCCGGTAAATTAGGCGTTAAAATCGTCGCTAATGGAAGCAGCGCGTCACGCACAGTCGCAATTGCCTCATGGGTCAACAATGGCGCCCCACCTTTGGCAATCATAACAGGATCAACAGTCAGTGGACCAAAGTCATAACGTTTTAAGTTCTTAACGACATCTAAAACATGTTCCGTATCGGCCAACATCCCCGTTTTGCACGCTTTAATGGCCAAATCTGCATCCAGTGACGCAAACTGCTCATCAATAATTTTGGTGGGCAACGGAAACGCATCCTGCACACCAAGTGTATTCTGCGCCGTCACCGCTACTAGCACTGTTGTCGCAAATACATGGCGTTCCTGAATGGTTTTTAAATCGGCTTGCATCCCGGCACCACCGCCGGAATCTGAACCAGCAATGGACAGCGCCTGTGGAAACTGTGTTTGATTAAGTGCTTGATTAGTTAACTCTGAAATTGTTTTTTCTGTCATGATTCTTCTACGACCTTATTTTTAAGATATGGCGCTAGCTGTGCGACTGTAGCCTGACTCAGTCCATCCATAAGTGCAACACCAAACGTGCCGGGTTGCTTCAAACTCAATTGTTCGCGTTCAACGACCCATGCACCGATTGCACCAAACGTCGCCGTTGCTGTGATGGCCGCTTCAAACGTATCTGTTTCTACGGCCATGAAAGCCCCCAAAACACTGCTTAACATGTCACCAGAGCCGACATGGGTGGCAAACAACGGCGTGCCAACATGAACACTGACAACACGCTGACCGTCACTGACAAAATCTGTTTCACCAGTCATCACCGCAATGCAATGAAAGTGCTGCGCCACATCTTTTGCGATAGCAGCGGCGTTCTTTATCGTTCCAGTTGCATCAATGCCCTTACTGTTTGACAAGTCACCAGAAAGCGCTGCCATTTCACCGGCATTAGCCCGAATCACCGTTGGGTGGACAGCCCCAATCAACCGCTCAAATTGCTGGTGTCGTGTTGGCAAGCCAACTGCCACTGGATCAACGATCACGGGCCGCTGCTGCTGATTAGCAAACTGACCAACCACAAGCATCTGCTCAACTTGAGCTGCCGTCCACGTTCCCATATTCAGCGTGACAGCACCTGCAATGCCGACCAGCTCTTCTGCCTCTTCCTTCGCCTGCGACATAATCGGTGAGGCACCGATTGCATTTACCGCATTAGCCACTTCAGCGATGGTCACCGTATTAGCAACGGTCAACACGACTGGATTATTTTGCCGAATTTTGTCTAGCAATGATAACTTCATTCTAGTCTCCTATTCTGGGCACCTGATAAACGAAAAAAGCGCTGAGCCGTAGTTGAAAAACGGTTCAGTGCCTTTAAACGTTCACACACTGGCCACTTTCCTTCGCAAGTCTTAACTTACAGGTTCAAAGGGTCCGATCATCTCGTCTCAGTTCAGTGCGTGACTGAACACCCCTAGTGGAATTACTGTTATTAGCATACCTGATTTGACTAAATGGCGTCAATCATTGGTTGTTGTTTTTGAGGTGGCATTGCGCCATTTTTGGTTGATAAAGTCTTCGCGCCCGCCTTTTTCCTGCATTTCATAACGTAATGGATTCTTTTTGTAAAAGTCCTGATGGTACGCTTCAGCAGCATAAAAAGGTTTTGCATCTTCAATCTGTGTCACGATTGGCGCATCAAATAATCCGGAATCTGCCAGTGCCTGTTTAGAGGCACTAGCCACTTTTCTTTGTGCGTCATCCTTAACGAAAATAACTGGTCGGTAATTATCACCGCGGTCCTGAAATTGTCCCATTGCATCCGTTGGGTCCGTTTGTTGCCAGTAGATTTGAACGAGTTTTTCATACGGCATGATTGCGGGGTCAAACCAAATTTTTACCGCTTCGGTATGCCCCGTCGTGTGACTGCTAACCTGCTCATAGGTTGGATTGACCGTGTGACCACCTGTATAACCGGAAACGACCTTATTGATTCCCGCAACCGTTTCAAACGGTTTGACCATGCACCAAAAACATCCACCTGCAAAAATTGCTGTTTCTTCTGCCATCTCATTGACCTTTCTCAACGTCTAAGCGCGTTGCTGTACACCCGGAAATAAGTTTACATACTTTTCATAACCATTCTTTTTCAAATCGGTAGCCGGCACAAATTTTAAGGCTGCTGAATTAATGCAATACCGCAAACCACCTTTTGCTTGTGGCCCGTCAGTAAAAACATGGCCTAAATGTGACTGCGCATCTTTGCTACGCACTTCAGTTCGTTCCATGCCAAATGATTGATCGCGATGTTCTGCAAGTGTGCCCGTTGCGATGGGTTTGGTAAATGACGGCCAGCCGCAGCCAGCGTCATACTTATCTGTCGAGGAGAATAAAGGCTCGCCACTCACAATATCGACATAGATACCATCTTGGTAAAAAGCATCGTATTGACCCGAAAAAGGCCGTTCTGTCGCTGCTTCCTGTGTGACCGCGTACGCCTCTGAACTCAACTGATCGAGCCGTTTCTGTTTTTCATCTGCCAATGTCAAAACTCCTTTCAAACGCCACGCTTAACTGACTGCAGTCGTGTTACCTGTCATCACTTTGACCGATACGTTTGGATCAAGCTGTTCGCTATCGCCGGTTAACTGTAAAGTCTGAAATGTTGGATTTTGAGTCAGTCGCATCTGATTAGACATGTAGGTTTGACTATAACCCTTAACGGCGACTGGACCCAAATCCGAATCGATCATCACGTCATAGTCAGGAGTCACTGCGGACTGATCCACGATGATTAGGTCAAATGCAGTATCCAGTGAACAATAACCCACATTTGAGAACGGACCAACACCGTCGTCAAAACTGAGCAGTAAACGGGTATTTGGCCCCATCATCGATACTAGTTTGGACTGCGCCTCTGGTGATATTGATAATTTCATTTTCAGCCTCCCTCTTAGCCTTACCGCTACCACAATTCGTAATACCTCTATTCTCCGCAAACTGTCCAAATACGCAAGCTTTTTGCTCAAACAGCATGTCTTCTATAACAGAGCAAAATCCAGCAAAAAAGCCACATCTACCACTCGATTTCTTCGTGATGGTCGATGTGACCTTAACTAACCTTAATTAGGGATTCAAGATTGAAGATTTGATTGACTGCAACTAATTGTGCAAGTTTACTTCGGCTGCAGCTTAACCTGGTTGACTTGCGCTCTTATCCACAACAATTTCCACGTTATCGTCAATCTGTTCACCTTCGTCAGACAGCTTAATGGCATGCATCAGGTGATTAAACGTAGCGTGAAGTTGTGACCCAAGAAAACGACCAGAGTAATCCTTGTAGCGCACCGGACCAATATTTGAAGGAATCACAGCCTGATAGTCGTCAATATTTGCATCTTTACCAACAATGACCCACTGAAATGAAACCTGTAATGCAACCAACCCATGATGCGAATAAGGTCCTACACCATCGTCATAACTGAGCAGCAGTTGATTGCCATCAATCAATAATGGTTTGAGCTGTGCCAGTACCTCATCGTCAAACGTCAATTCACGTGTCTCCGACATGATCGTCGCCCTCCATCCGTTTGTTCATACCGTCATTATTCACCGCTGTCTACGTTTGGGCAACTATTTTTACTTATGAAATTGGTGACTCAGCATACAGTGAGCAAATTGCGAGTCATCTGGTGACAAAAAAAGTGTCCGCCTCGATTAGAATCGCGCGGACACTTGTAGAATTTACTACATTCAGTTTATTAACCAGGCCTTACTTAAATTGGTCTTGTAATGGTGGGACAACTTGCTTCTTACGTGAAACGACACCTGG
>DMZB01000320.1 GCA_003482405.1 Lactobacillus sp.
TCGATGCTGTGATCTGCAATTAAGTTCGTGACAATTTGGCGCAAATATAAATTAATGTGCTGTGATTTACGGAAACCTAAGTTGAGTTGAACTTCCACGATATTTCGAGTGCCTAGCATGTCAATGCTGTAACTACAATCATAAGGTCGGTTGGTTTCATTAATGGTAATAAACCAGTAAACCTTAGCGCGTTTAGGCCGCTTATCTAAAATCGAGTACAGAATTGACCGTTTAACCCGGTGTTGATGGTCGACCTTAGCCAAGTAGACTAAGTTCGTTGCAAATACTGGCAGGTGATCATCGTGGCTTAACTGGATCAGTTGATTACGATAATCTAGCAGACTAATCTGTTCATTTGCCTGGTTGTAACGCAAAATCCGGCGATTACCAAAGAACCAAACGACCATAATCAAGAAAATGACGAGGGTCAGCCCCAAGGTCAAATAACCACCGTGGATAAACTTGGTCAGACTAGCCGTTAGAAAGACGGTCTCCAGTGCGCCAAAGCCGAATAATAAAGCTAGCGCCAGCGCCCGGTGGCCCTTCATGTGAATCCACTGGCTAAGCAGGATGGTCGTCATCAACATTGTTAAGGTGATGGCTAAACCATACGCCGCTTCCATGTGAGCTGAAGTTTGAAATAGCCAAACGATTCCTAAGGTGATCAGACATAACAGCCAGTTGATCGCACCAATATAAATCTGGCTCCGAACGTTACTGGGGTGCTTGATAATCATACGTGGTAAGAACTTTAAACCGACTGCTTCGTCAACTAAGGTATAAGAGCCCGTGATCAAGGCCTGTGACGCAATGATGGCTGCGGCCGTGGCTAAGATAATCATTGCAATTTGACCGCCCGCAGGAACCATGGCATAGAACGGATTGACATTGGTGGCATTGCGCCATGCCGCATCCTGATAATGGGTTAACATCCACGCGCCCTGACCAAGATAATTGAGAATCAAAGTCGTGTATACGAACGGCCAAGTGGCGTCGATGTTGGCTTTACCAACTTGACCCATATCAGAATACAGCGCTTCAGCCCCGGTCGTTGCAAGGAAGACACTACCAAGAATGAAAATTCCCATTTTATTAGCCGGATTGAATAAGACTTGTACGGCGTAAACGGGTGAGAAAGCTTTGAGAATGACGGGTGCCTGACTGATGTTGATCAGACCAAAGATGCCGATGACGGTGAACCAGAGCAACATCATGGGACCGAATGACCGGCCAACGACGGCAGTACCAAACCCTTGAATCATAAAGAGAACCAGTAAAATAACCGTAACGGTTAGAGGCACGAGCCACGGGTACTGGGAAAAAGCCCCCAGTTTGGGTAATCCCTTTAAGCCTTCAACTGCTGATGTGACTGTCACAGCAGGTGTTAGGGTGCCATCTGCTAACAAAGCGGCGCCACCAATCAACGCGACGAAAATTAACCATTTGGCCCGGTGACGAACCAGCGCATACAGGGCGAAAATGCCACCTTCATGATGATTATCAGCGCGTAAAGCAATCAGGACATACTTTACCGTTGTAATGAGCATCAACGTCCAAAAGATTAATGAAACACTGCCGATAACATAATCAGGTGTTGCATTCTTAAGTTGCCCCGCGTCATTGATCAGGGCATTCATAACGTATAGCGGTGACGTTCCGATGTCCCCGTACACGACGCCTAATGTGATTAACATGCCAATCAATGAACGTTCCTGAATCTGTTGCTTACGCATGAATTATTGACCCCCACTTCAATTAGAACTGTGCTCCTATACTGAAATTTGGTACCAAAATCATTAGATTTTGTGTCATAATGATAAAAATCAGAATAGGAGTTTTTTTATGAAATATTATTCAGATGAATTTAAAAACAACATCGTTAAGCTTTATCACAATGAAAATCGTTCAAAGAAATCCTTAGCCAATGAATATGGGGTTCATCCAACCACCATCAGTCATTGGATCAAGCGGGCCAAATTAATTGAACTACCTGACGGTGGCGTAACGAGTGTTGAAGCCTTCAAGCAACTACAGAAAGAAAACCAGCAGTTAAAGGAAGAAAATGAAATTTTAAAAGCAGCGGCGGTGTTACTGGGAAGACATTAGGCAAAGTTAAAGCCATAGACTTTATCAACGAACAATTATGTAAACACCGCCTCTGGANNCCCCACTTCAATTAGAACTGTGACTCATACTATACTAGCTTTTTTCAAAAGGGGTTAACCAGACAAACTAAAAATTTGCTCATGTTAACAAGTTTCAACTTACGTTTCGTTAGGTGAACTTTACTTCAAGTTGAGTACAATAAGTAATCCGGTTGTTCGTATTTAGAGGATAAAAAATGGGCCGTTTCATTCCAGTTGATAACGCTGAAATGAAGCGACCCATTAGTTTTGAATTTATTAGTCTAGTCAATTATTTCTCATCAGTGGCTGTATTCGTCTTCAACTGGGAGTGTTTAACGGAATAGCCAAAGTAAACGACCATACCGATGGCTAACCATACCACGAAGCGAATCCAAGTGACAGGCTTCAGGTTGATTAGTAGGAAGACACAACAGATGATTGACATGATTGGTACAAACGGGACCCATGGCGTTTTGAAGGG
>DMZB01000232.1 GCA_003482405.1 Lactobacillus sp.
TGTGACAAAGCCTGTGTTTTTTCAACTAGCGCACCCCAATCGGCTTCGGGATACCCGAACAAACAGCCATCCAGACCTCTGGTGACCATGAACTTATCACCCAACTGATTCCGAAATTTTGCGGGGATAATGAGACGGCCCTTATCGTCAACATTATGTTGAAATTCACCGATAAACATTGGTCGCCTCATCTCCTCTCGCTTTTCCCTTCAAAAAACTGATTTGACGCCGTTGAGACCGGTTCGTTCACGTCGCGTATCAGCAATCTCTTGCTATAAAAAAGTCTACCACAATCCCCCACTATTCACCACGTGCTTATAAAAAATGTAGTAGTTTTGTCATAGAAGCATTTTTAGCACAAAAAAACACGTTCAGGAATGCTGATACAGCAGGACTGAACGTGTTAATATTCATTTTTCAACCAGGTGGGGAATGTGTGGAGATTGTTTTCAAAAATGATCAGTTTCTCAGTGAAAAATGGTACCAATAATCGCTAATACATAAATGATTAGCCAGACAATATCACTAAACCGCCAATAAATCAGTAGAAAAGTCCGGTACGCAACGAGTTGACGGCCTCTGAAAGTTCGCCACACAACCCCCACGCCAACAATCAACCAGACAATAACAGCCCACAGAAATAAGGGCCGCACACTCACTGCCGACAACGCAATGGCGCTAAACACAATGAGTAATGGCAGTAAAACATCAAGTGGATGAATCCACGTCGGCCAGTTATTTTTAGAAATCATTCGCAATACTAGGAGAATGATGTACAGTAAAATCAATGTTAATATTTGCACTAAGAGTTGATTGGTCCACCCCAACGCGGTCACCTCGTTTCTTTTTTCCAGTGTTAGTATACTGGTTTGAAAATCGACACGCAATTGGTGGACTCATTTTTGCTGGCTTGTCAGTCAGTATATTGCGGAGGCTTTCATGATTGAATATTATGCAAATGATTCACAGGGCAACTTAATCCCTGTTCAAGCTCCTCGACAGGACTGTTGGATTAATGTTGAACGGCCAACCCACGCTGAAATCCAGCAGTTGGCCCATCAGTACGACTTTCCAGAAACCTATATTTCAGCTATTTTGGACAACCGCGAGAATTCCCGCGTCGATGGTGTTGATCCACAGCGGCCAGAACGACCGCTACACCTATTACTACAATTTCCGAAATATAAGGTTAGCCCACTAGGCTACCTCACTTTCGCGACCTTTCCCTTCTCATTTATCCTAACCGATTCAGCTGTCATTACCGTTTCAAATCAACCAGCGACCTTTATTCATGATTTTGTGATGAACCCTGATGACGCGGCCATTCGTATTGCTGACCGACAGGATTTTATCCTGCGCTTTGGTTGGTACATTGCCCACTCCTTTGTACACGCACTGACCCTCAGTGAACAGGAAACCAACCGTCTAGAGCGTGAGCTGACAACTGCAACGCGCAATGAACAGATTTATAAAATCATGGGTTTACAAAAATCGCTCATTTTGTTTGACAATGCGCTTAAAGAAAACCGGCCCATCCTCGACCAGATTTCAAACGCCGATGACTACTTTAACGGCCCCCACTTTCACGAACTACTCGCCCAAATCATGATTGAAACCGACCAGGCCCAATCAATGACCGTCATTCAAAACAACACGTTGGAACAATACAGCAACATGGTGTCTTCCGTCGTGTCAAACAACCTTAACGAAGTCATGAAATTGTTAACTTCCGTAACGCTAATCATGACGATTCCGACCATTGTTGGTGGTATATATGGGATGAATGTGGCGTTGCCTTTTGCCCACCTTGCCCACGCCTTCTCCCTCGTGATGGGCTTTACGATTATCGTTTGCATTATCACAGCGACAATACTACGCCGCCACGATTGGTTTTAGACCAATTCCTATCGGCCGATCGTTTATGTTGTGTCTGACAGTTTCGGTGTTCCTTTTTGGTTTCAGCTCTTGTGCTTTTATGTGGAACACGGTAACATTGTAATTAAATTTTTCACGAAAATGCACTCTCGTCATGAGTGAGACACAGAACACGTTTAAGGAGACAAATCACATTATGCAAGGTAAAAAGAAACGTAGCGGCTTTGAAAAACTAACAATGGTTGTTGTCTGGTTTATGATTATTCTCACCCTTGGTGGCGTTATCCTGGCAGCTTTACAACCACTCAACTTGTTTTAAACCAATACGTGCCACTTTAAAAAAGTGGTTCACTGTCATTGATTAATTCCGTAAAACGCAAAAAGGCATCACTGATTCACGCGGTTGTGATCCAAGCTCGTTTTGAAAATGGGCATTAACGAAAAATAGCACCTCATTCCCTAAATTTAGGAATGAAGTGCTATTTTTACTAATCGACATCCTTGTTAAAGACTTGACGTGGTCTGGACCCATCTGCTGGACCCACAATGCCACGGGCCTCCATATCGTCAATCATTCGGGCAGCTCGATTGTAACCGATTCTAAAGCGCCGTTGCAGTAACGAGGTTGACGCTTTTTGTTGATCTTGAACAAACGCCACAGCGTCATCGTACAGCTCATCTTTTTCATCAGCACGTTCTTCATCACTGTCTTCATTAAGCTCTGCATCACTGACTTCCATGCTGCCATCATACTCGGCAGTTTGTTGCTGTTTAATGAAGTCAACAACTGCCGCGACATCCTTGTCAGAGATAAATTCGCCCTGAACCCGGGTTGGTTTGTTTTGATCAATGGGTTCAAACAGCATGTCACCACGACCCAGTAGTTTTTCTGCACCATTGGCATCCAAAATGGTCCGTGAATCGATCCCACTAGAGACGGCAAACGCAATTCTAGAGGGAACGTTGGCTTTGATCAAACCGGTAATAACGTCAACGGACGGCCGCTGAGTCGCCAAAATCATGTGAATCCCAGCGGCCCGCCCCATCTGAGCAATACGAATGATTGCATCTTCAACTTCAGAGGAAACTGTCATCATCAGATCGGCTAATTCATCAACGATGGCCACGATGTACGGTAACTTTGTTTGCGCGATGTTGTCATCTTGACTTTCATTATTCTGCGCCACCAATTTGTTGTAACCATCGATATTGCGAACGCCAAAATTGGCAAATAATTCATATCGGCGGGTCATTTCGTCAACAACCTTGTGTAATGCCTTAGCTGCCCGTTTTGGTTCGGAAACGACCGGCGTCAACAAATGCGGGATATCATTATATACTGACAGCTCAACACGTTTTGGATCAATAAGCATGAACTTCACTTCGTCTGGCCGCGCCTGCATCAACAAACTAGTAATGATGCCGTTAATGGCCACTGACTTACCTGACCCCGTGGAGCCGGCAATTAACAGATGTGGCATTTTAGTCAAATCACACATCACAATATTACCGGTGACATCCCGGCCTAATGGCACACTCAAAATTTTATTTGGATGGGCTGGCTCTTGTTCAATCACCTCACGAAACGAAACGGTCGAAATTTGCCGATTGGGCACTTCAATCCCAATCAACGATTTACCTGGAATTGGCGCTTCGATTCGGATATCCTTAGCTGCCAATGCAAGTGCGAGATCATCTGCCAGGTTCACAATTTTGGAAACTTTAACCCCGATGGCAGGATGCAATTCGTACTTAGTTACAGAAGGTCCCAGGCTGACATTTTTAACTTCCGCCTCGACCCCAAAACTAGCCAGCGTTTTTTGAAGCGTATCTGAATTTTTAGCGATCGCGTTGTACTCAGCCGTTTGATCAGCCTGCGGAATTTTAGTTAATAACGATGCAGTTGGCATCTTATAGTCGCTGAGGTCGGCACTCGCGTCACCTAGATCAAGTTCTTCTTGCTTCGGTTCAGGCGTTGTTGCCTCGTTTTGTTTAGCAGCTACTGTAATCACCGGTGCGGTTGGTGCACTCGGCGTCTTTGGTGCAACACTGTCATTCACGTCAGATTGACCTGCTGATTGTTGCGGTTTTTGACGGGCAGGTGTCGGTTGATCATCTTGATCTAACTGATTATCGGTAGCTGACTGTTTTTGTTTGCTGGATTTCCGTTTATCGGTTTGATCGATTGGTTGGTCAGGCGTCGCATTTTTCTCAACCGCTGCATAAACAAAGTCGTGCAGGTGTTGAAAAATCCGTTTCATCCAGCCAGCGACATGCTGTGTGGTGCTCACAATACCGTGACCAATTACGGCAAACGGAATGTGAAGCAAAAACATCGCACCAACAAAGAGCAAAATCGTTGAAAAAATTG
>DMZB01000337.1 GCA_003482405.1 Lactobacillus sp.
TCCTTCGTGCGTAGGTCTGCGACCATTTGCAGGGATTTGATTGTTACGGCTTGGCCATCTGCTCGCATCTCACGGCCAGCATTGACTGGTGAAGCTAACGCAACTGCTTTGATCCGGCGTTCCGTCATTGCGGCGGCTGAGGCGTAGCCACCGCCCGCGCAAATGCCAATGATGCCAATGCGCTGATCATCAACCATGGATAAAGTGACTAGATAGTCGACTGCCGAACGAATGTCCTCAATTCGAGCATATGGATTTTCTTGGTAATGAGGAGTACCCTCACTTTCACCTTCAAACGAACCGTCCATCGTTACTGTGACAAATCCATGTTTAGACATTGTTTCAGCATATAAGCCGGCAGTTTGTTCCTTGATAGCGCCTGCGGGTCCCGTCACGATTAAGGCAGGAAATTTAGTCATATTAGTGGCTTTTTCAGGGACAAATAAACTGGCTGAGAGGGTCAACCCTAACTTGTTACTAAATGATACTGTTTGCATTTTCATCAATCCTTTTAAGTTGGCAGTTGCGATATTCTATATTGAGTGTATACTCATTTTAGAATATTGAAATGAAATTCGCAACTATAATGTTTTTTATCTTAGGGGAGAGAAATGATGTTAAAACAAAAGAAGCTATATTTATTGGTGTTCGCTTTGGGATTAATGGCACTAATTACACTGGGTGCAATCAGTTTACGCCGGGTTAACAATCGTCAGAATTATATTAAAAGTCAAACGGTCACTATTTTTGTTCACGGCTGGGGTAGTAATTATACGGCTGAGGAGCACATGGCAAACGCGGCTAAACGGGCAGGCGCAACGGATACAATTGTGCGAGCTGATGTGTCAAAGGCGGGCAAAGTGCAATTCTTAGGTCAAATTAATAAGCACGCAACGAATCCAATTATTGAGGTTAACTTAGCGGATAATAAAACACCTGAAGGGACTGAAAAAGCCGCGCGAGTTAGACAGCTTTATCATCAAAGTGGGCATTATATTAAGGACGTTGTTTTAGCATTAAAAACGAAATACAAGGTCCGAAGTATTAATTTAGTCGGCCATTCAATGGGAAACCTTTTGAATTCTTACTATATATTAGACAACGTTGCTGATTACTCGTTGCCAGTAATTAAGCATCAAGTTGTGATTGCTGGACACTACGATGGCATTAAAGCCATGCAACCCTATTCATTAAAGAGTAAGTTGAATCGTCAGGGGCGGCCCTCAGTAATCACGCCGGAGTATGCGGGTTTACTAAAGTTACGACAGAAGTTTCCCAAGAGTACCAAAGTGTTAAACATCTATGGCGATATCGGTGATCGTTACCATTCTGATGGGCAAGTTACGACGACTTCTGCTAAGTCATATCGGTATTTAGCACACCGGGCCGCTTCATATTCAGAATATAAAGTGACGGGGAATGGTGCCCGCCATAGTCAATTACATGAAAATGGGAATGCTGACGCAAAAATTATTGAATTTCTTTGGGGAAAATAATTATTTTCGATTTGAAAACTGAAAAATCAAAAATCGGAGAAAATTCTGAATGCTGGTATGGTGGCGCTTTAGTAATTATATTACTATAAGGATAGCCAATGATTTCAGTTAATTGGAAATGGTACCCGAAATACCCGTTCAGCCCGTAGAAAGTTTTTCCTGGGATGAACGGGTAGGACGGGTACGTAATAATACAGGTAGATAGTCTAAGATTGGAGAATAGAATGAAGATTTCGCTGAATCAATTGATGCTTGCTAGCCCTTTACCTCCAAATGACACTGATGATGTAGGCTCATCATTAATGCAGTATGGAAGTCGTAAAAGTATACGTGAAACTACGATATATTTGTTACTCAGTAGTAATACCTTCTGGCACGAAGCTAACAAAAATAAATTCTGGCATGATTTTTTGTTTGGATCGCAAGTTGGCAAAAAAGGAGTTAAATCAACTTACTTTGACAAAGAGTATGAGTGGTCAATTGAAACCGTAATCGCTATTTGGAGTATTTTGGTGAGTTGCAGATACTACGATAGTAAATTGGTGGATAAAGTTGAAGTGATCCGAAAAAATCCTAAAACAGTTCGGGAATTAATTAAAGCGGTGACTCAGCCGGTAAGGCGTTCTCAAACCAAAAGTTCTAAAAATACAATAAAAAATGAACTTTCCGACCCCAAATGGGATGCTGCTAATCGAATTAAAACGCACATAATTCACTTATCGGTTGATAATCAAAGCGTATTGGATGATGTTTCTAAACATGTTTTGGGTTTGAGTCGAGAACTGGTATCAGAACTTCAACGTTCTGATAAAATATCATGGAACGATCTTTTTTTAAACAGTCATTTTCCTAAGAAATTTCTAACGGCTAATGAGCCATATATTAGTCCGTTTAGGGAAAAAGACCGAACTAACTTAATAACAGTTGATATAGAAAGTATTCGATATATTATTAATTGCACGTTATACCCATTAGCGGATGAGGGGGAACCAGTACGAGATATAAAGTCGGCGTTAAAACCAACGGATGCCGATATTTTAAACGCCATGCGTATTTTAAGCAACTTGCCAGAACGGTTAACTGATCAGCAGCAAAAAAATTTGAATGATGCTATCCGAAAAATAAATGAGATTACCAGTTAAACTTCCAGGACGCCTAAGTCAATATGACTTAGGCGTTTTTGGATGCGACTTTGTACAAAGACACAATCGTTATTAAAAGAGCCATATATTAGAATGTATTTATCGAATTAAACGACTAGAAATAGGGTTTGATTTAGAGTTGATGGCACTAAGTAATCAGGTAGGGCGAAAGCCCAGAAGGAGTTTTTAATATGTTAAAACATGATCGTGTATCGGTTACAACTAATAACGTAATGATCAGTAGTTCTTTTGATTTTACGAAACCATACCAACGGCTATACAAGCAAGTTGTAATTGCCTATGCCTATATTGTTAACAACGTTCTGACGTTCGGTATTGCAATTAATGAGGTTGGAGACAGCCAAGAATTGAATATTCCAATGACTAAGGTCAATAAGATAAAGATTTTTGAGGCGCTGTATTCACAAATTGGCTCCGAAGAGGACATTGACTACGGCTCGGTGGATATTCAAAAAGCGATGGATGAACCAGCCATCTTGGTGACATTGGTGGGTGGAGGGTCTGATGAAGAGTTGTTTGAAGACCTAATCTTGTTGAGCAGCGTTGAAAATAATTTTGAGGAGGAATAGCAAGTGAAATCGAGTATTAGTGAAAAGCCGCCGAATAGCGACTTTGTAACCCTAGGACAATGGCGGCAAAGATGTTTTCAGCTACTTTGGCCCGCTAACGTAATTAATGATACTAGTTCAAATGAACGGGCCAATCGTTTCATTGATGCATTCCCTGCGTTTCAAGCAATTATTGATTTGGATCATGCTGTGGGGGGAGTGATGCGAATTTGGCAGACTCGGGGTTTACCTGTTGATGTTGATCAATGGTCTAGGACTATTGATCAACACGTTATACAACGCCAATACCTACAGAGCCAATTGGGTCTTGAGGGTGACGCCTCGATAGCACGTATACGCGCTGTGAGGGAAGCGCGATGCCAATTTGGCGATGGTTTTCAAGCTACGACCAAATGGTTAAAACAGCACGAAAGTGTGAATCCAAGGTTAGGGTTATTGCGTCAATACCTAACTCAAGACACCACGATACGTCAATATAAATTGACCTATAAAGAAAAATCTCAGGCGATTCTTCATGGTAATTGGAGTGTTCACGGTACGTATAGCGGCCGTCTGGCCTGCCATGAACGTAATCTGTTAGCTTTACCATCCGAACTGCATTCGGCATGGCGTCCGATTAGTGACGGTAATAGGTTAATCCAATTTGATCTATCTGCGATTGAGTTACGTATCGCCGCGGCGTTAAGTAATGACATAGGCTTGATAACGGCGTTTGAGTCGGGTGAAGATCTACACATGGCAGATGGTGTCTTTATTTGCAACTTATTAGGTGTTCATGTGACGAGTGAGACAGAGCTTCATAGGCTGGGGAAACGTGTGATTTACGCGCTGTTATTCGGGGCAGGGCCTACTAGGATTAAAAAGACTGTTGAGTCGATCGCTGAGGAAACGATACTGTCTGGGGCCGTAATCGCAATGATTACTAAGTTTAAACAACGTTATCAAAAGATGTTCACTTACCTAATGGCCTTAGAAAAGCGGACTATTCTAACAACTCCATTTGGTAATGTCCCGATTAGTGCCAATCTCAGATCCACACAGTTGAGAAACTTACCAATTCAGTTTATGGAAAGCCTATTATTGAAGCAATTAATTTTAGAATTTCGTAACGATAAAATTATAATGCCGATTCACGACGCCTTGCTTTTTGAAGTTAACCCCGCACAGCAAGTAAGTTTTAAACACTGCGTGAAAGAGCGAGTACCCGCGATACTCCAAACATGGTTACCAGGATTACCAACCACTAAAATAATTAAATTTCAGGAGATGTAAAGTTATGTTATTTCAACGAAAACTCGTTCAACCAAAGTTTCAGTACGGCCAAAATGTATTTCAAATTAACAAAGCTGTTAACGATACGGTTGGTGGTGATAGTAAACCCGTGATTAGCTTGAACCTCACGCTCATGGATAATAGTGGACAACATACTGATTGTAAGATAAATGTTTTTGTCGATATGCGTGAGGATTCGATCTTCGTTCAATTTTGTGAATCGTTTCTAGCAGTTCATACCGAATTACATGATGGGTTCGATACGCCACAATTAACTGGTGCAACGGGTCAAGCCATCTTTGGGGTGGCTAACCGGTTCGTGAATGCACGTAGTTGGTCCTTTGATCAGCCGGCACCACAGCTACCAGCGCAATCACAAATGGAAGAGAGTGATATGAATGGCGATTATTATGGGTAACCAATCAACGTCGACGCAATTATTATTGCCCGCTCCGGCAATAATCCTGGATGAAACCAATGGGTTAGGGACTGACAGCGAGCAAGAGTTCATTAAATATAAACCAAATTCAATTGTAGACTCCAAACTACGAATTAATGCTGTAAAGCTTATACGACAAGACCCAGAAGTTGTTGAATTAAAAGAAATTTATGACAAAGCACCCTTTGATATTGAAACTTCAGTATCTGGTTTTGGGGTAGAGGCGTCCTTTGTTTCGACACAACTTCGGATATTATTAGCGAACGATCAGGGTGTGTTGTTATTGCCTGCCAAATTTGAAATGGCAGTGAAGACCCAAGAGTTGCTGAGTAAAGTCGGTCGTAAGCTTATTTCTATCCAAATGGGTGTTTATAGAAGAACCGGTGGGAGCCTGGCCGTAAACAGCGATCACATGGTGGCATGGATCCTTGACCATTTAAAAACGGTTATTTCAACGGCCAACCATACAGAAATCTTAGTTTATAACAGGGTTACTGGTGTTTATGTCTCAGACAAGGAAGTTAACTTACTTGCCAAGTTGATTACTAAGTATTTAATGCAGTTTAACTTTGGTGATCAGCTGGTAACACCCGCGTTAGTTATGGATGTGAAGAATGCTGTCTTAAGTTTAAGTGAAACTCGGCCAGAATCTGAATTTGATAAGCAATATCGGGTTTTTAAAAATCTGGATTTAAGCTTAAAAGACCTTAAGTGGGTTCATCATAGTCCAGATCATTTAGCCCGTCATCGTAGTGATGTAAATATTGACCCTCAGGCAGAGATGCCTAAGATTCATCAATTTCTTAACCAGATAATTGGGGTTAAAGAAACTCAGTTGGTTTTACAACAATACGCTGGTTACATCTTAGATGACAGTTTTAAACTCGAAGCGTTCATGATTTTCTTGGGGCGCGGCGCAAATGGTAAGAGCGTAACCATTTCGCTGTTAAGCCACGCCGTGGGTATGAATAATATAAGCGCTGTCCCGATGACCAAACTTAGCACCCGTTTTGGTAGTGAACCAATGGTTGGAAAGTGGTTAAACGTTTCGACGGAAGATGATGCCGAAGCCTTCGCAACGAAAAAGCTAAAATCAATCGCATCTGGTGAAACAATTCCAGTTGATCGCAAAAACGAAAAGGAGTTGACGACCCGGATATCTGCAAAGTTAATCTTTGCGATGAACGAAAACCCTATCATGTCTGAAAGTGGATTAAGCATTGACCGCCGGATGTACGTCATTCCTTTTAAGCAAACGTTTAGTCGAGATCAGCAGGATCCAAAACTAACGGATAAGCTGTTACAGGAGCTTCCAGGGTTTGTGTTGTGGATGGTAGAAGGGTTGAGAATGTTAAGATCCAGTGGCTATAAGTTGATGGATAGCTCTGAGATGTTGAAGATTAAACAAGAAATCTTCTTGGGCAATTTACCGGTGGATGCTTTTGTGGATGATGAATTAGTCGCGTCTAACGTGGATTGCCCAATCCGAAGCAACGAGTTATTTGAACGCTTTAAAACTTGGTGTGAACTGCAAAATCGCAATGTTGGACGAATTACTAGTTCCAAAAGTTTTCGACCGGAGTTCATCAATGCATGCAGTCGGCAGCTTGGAGTAAGGGTTATTTTTAAGAAAAACAGCGTGATGTACGCCCATGGGGTTCAATGGAAGGCGACGTTACAAGTAGCAGAAGGAGACGATAATAAATGAAAAAATATGAAAAACAACAGCTAGATTTCTTTAAGGCTAAACTCGATATTTTGATGCCTAATGTTGAAAAGGTTGAACTAGCGTTAGGTATGCAAGCCGGTGTATTACGGGGACGGGTGCTGACAATTTCTCAAGCAGCTAAAGTTTTGGGACTTTCAACAGATACTCTTCAAGACTGGCTGTCTGATCCAGATTTACCGAGATTATATGTGGGTCGAACCAATCAACCACGATTAATGGTAGATTCATTATTACGGTACGCACAGGTTCGTGCAGCGAACTGGTATCGGTATTTATCCAAAGATGGAGAAGAGGATTAACACCGATGAGTTCAATAAAAAAATTAAATAAAAGCGGTCCAAAGGCCGCTTCATATAAAGCCTGTTTTACATTAGGTAGTGGTGCCCGACGGGTTAGACGGTCAAAACTTGTTAAAACCAAACGAGAGGCACAGTCGTGGCTGGCGGAACAGTCGTTGAAGTATCCCAATATGAATACTGTATGGCGACGCAGTTTAAGGTTTGAGGATTATTATAAGCTGTGGTTTAAAATGGAACGGGCAAATGTTGTTGAACCCGCCACAGCGGACACGTACTCAGTGACGCTAAGCCATTTAAAGCCATTTTTTAAAAAAGGTATTGGTCAAATTACGAATATGCAAGTACAGTCGGTTTTTAATGCTTTGGGTAAGACCCTGTCACATGCTACCCTGTTGAAGGATTTAAGCCATTTACGAATGATGTGTCGAGCAGCAATTCGTAAAGGCGACTTAAGCTATAACCCTTGTGAGGACATTGATTTGGGCGGAAATAATGCCCGTATTAAGCCATATGAAAAGAAATTCATGGCAGTGTCAGACTTACGCATAATCCAAGATTTCTTGTTAAAATATTCCTATGAATTTACTGATATTAATCGACTGGTGATCTTCATTTGCACCCAAACTGCTATGCGCTGTGGGGAAGCATTGGCTCTGCGTGTTGATGATATAGATTGTAAGGCCCGGACTATCCGGGTGGATCAATCCTATGATTCAGCGCATAGTCGATTAAAAGTACCTAAGACGCCCACATCAAACCGATTGATACCAATTAGCTCTGAGTGTGCAAACGTGCTTGATGGTTGGATAGTACAACATCAAAAGTGGTTGCAGGATGCTAAGATTAGTAACTCTAAAGGTTTAATATTTTTAAATAAACGGGGCCAACTGCCAACTGCTAAGAATATAAATAGTAGTTTTCACCAGTTGCAAAAAAGATTAGATATTAATCCAATCTATACGGTACACAGCTTACGAAGCACCCTGGCTAGCCTTATGGTTGAACAAGGTGTTCCTGTTACTTACGTAGCTAAGGCACTCGGTCATGCCCCCGGCAGTAACGTCACACTGAAATATTATATTGACGTGTTACCTAGTGCGGTTCAAGCTGATCGTGAGCAGGCTGTAAAAGTAATATCAAGCACGGGTGAGTCGGGAACTTCGGGTAGAAGCTCATAATTAAATTAAGGGAACGTTCAGTTAAGGACGTTCCTTTTTTTTTGTATTGTACCTATAAAACAGACTTAATCAGTTGTGGTTTTTTGGTCTATAAACTGTGTTAGCGTAATGCCCATGATTAATATCATGAACAATGTCAGTGCCAGGGTGGACTAAGTAATGAGTGTCCCTGAATTCGATACTAAGGGCCGTGTAGTTTTTCAAGTCTTTCATAACTGTCATATAAAGTTCATCGTTGTGTGGAATTTCAAGTAGGTCGTGGCTGTGCAGTAACTTGTCACCACTGCGCTGGGCTTGTAAAAAGAAGGTATAACAGTCAAAAAAATGATTGTTCACAATTAATAAATGGTAACGCCACTTATAGCGGCGTAAAAAGTACTTATCAATATTAGTGATTAAAGTCTTCGACTCTGGAATCAAAGTTACAAGTCCTTCCTTTCATCTTAGGCCTGATGACCACCAACTAGCGACGAACGATCAATGGCAGTCCCAGAATCCTTTTTACTGTAACCCCGCACAATTGCCTTATATCCATAGCGAGAGCGAATTTGATCAATTGTACGTTCCAACTTAAGATTAGCTTCATGCCGTTTATCATCTGTGAATAGTGACAATTGGAAGGTACTCGGCTTACTGATTCGATTAGCGCGGACACCTAAGTTTCGTAAAGCATTACCCTGCCATCGTGACTCAAATAAATAACGGACAGCTCGAATCAGGTCGTTAGTTTCATTGGTCGGATCGACTTTAGTTTGGGCCGACCAACCACTACGACCGTGTTCGTCGGGTTCTGAAAAGCCAACTGAGATACCAATAATCTCTCCTAAAACGTTGTGTTTGCGTAAACGACTTGCGACTTGGTCAGCAATTTCGAAAAGCACGGTTTCGATATCATCAGCCGTTGTGTAGTCACGCATTAAGACCTGACTATTACCATATCCACGGTTATCACTGCGTGGAACATAACGTTTAGCTAAGTCGGAATAGTCGATGCCCCAACTATGAAAATACAATGCGTCACCTAACACTCCAAATTTTTGTTTGATTCGTTGTCGATCAGCGTGGGCTAGGTCATAAATCGAATGAATACCCATTCGCTCCAATTTAGTTGCCGTTTTAGCACCAATTGACCAGAAGTCGGTCAGTGAATTGATTTTCCATAAGGTTGTCGGAACGTCCGTATAACCCCAATAAGCCCGCCATGGTGCTTGCACTTTGGCAGCGTTGTCCAAGGCTAGCTTTGCCATTAGTGGATTGGGTCCCATCCCAACCGTTGTGACAATACCAGTTTCTTTAAAAATCTTGTCTTGCATTCGAGCGGCAATTTCATCATTAGACCCGTACAGAGCGTGGGAATGGGTAATATCAGCGAACATTTCATCGATGCTGTAAATAAAACAATGCTGTTCGTCGGTGAATTGCTGGACGATTTGACTAATGCGATAGTTCAGCCGGATGTAGTCGCCCATGTGTGGAGCCGCTAGTTCGATGTCCATATTGGGCTTGATTTCGTATTTCCGAGTTCCCAATTTCACACTGTAGTCACGTTTGGTATCGGGTGAAGCGGCCAAAATTAAGCCACCACTAGATTCTTCGCGAGATAAAACGGCAATTTTGGCAGCTAAAGGATATTCACCGCGGCGGATGGCCTCAGTGCTAGCAAAGAAACTTTTGCAATCAATGCACATAATATCGCGGACTGGTAGTCGACTTGGATCATCAAAGGGAGTTGCCATGTGACCACCACTTCTCATTATTAATATTAGTGATGCTTACGTTACGAATGTCTTGTATTTGAATAGTCCTTAATGAACCGTCTTTTAATTGCAGGTAGGTATGGTCATTGTTAAATCCAATGACGGTACCAGTATTTACTGGAACGTAGATATTATTATCAACAATATTCAATTGGACAGTGACTTCGACATGTTCTTGCCAACTAGTCTGTAACAGTTCATCGATATCCGATAATGTCATTTCGGGTTCGACGGAGGTGACCTGCTGTAGATGTTGCTTGTTTTCCAGGTAAGTACTGTGATCAGCTA
>DMZB01000190.1 GCA_003482405.1 Lactobacillus sp.
TCTTGTCAGCAAAACCAGTCATTGTGCCGCGTAATAATTCAGCAGATTCAAGGAAAGCATCAATCAGAACGGGTTTGTAAACGTTCATTTCAAAGTTACCTTGTGAGGAAGCCATGCCAACAACGACATCATTGCCCATCACCCGAACGGCTGCCATGGTGATTGCCTCAGCCTGTGTTGGGTTAACCTTACCAGGCATGATGGATGAACCGGGTTCGTTTGCCGGAATGTTCAATTCTGCATAGGCCGCACGTGGACCACTCGCCAGGAAACGAACATCGTTAGCAATCTTCATCAAATCAGCGGCTAATGTCTTCATTGCACCGTGAACAACGTCTAAGTTTGAATGTGCCGCTAAACCGTAGAACTTGTTCGTTTTAGCAGTGAATTTCGGGCCGTAAACTTTGCTCATTCGTGCAGCAATATCGTCGGCAAATCCAGGTGCTGCGTTCAAACCAGTACCAACAGCAGTCCCACCCATTGCCAACTCAAGCAATGTGCCGTCCAGACTCTTCAAGTAGCCAAGGTCATGTTCGATCATGCTGACCCAACCACTGATTTCTTGGCCAAACGTCAACGGGGTGGCATCTTGAAGGTGCGTCCGCCCAATTTTGACGACTTGCCAGTATTGCTGCTGCTTTTGTTTCAAAACGGTAACCAAGTGTTCGATTTCCGGTTCTAATTTGGTGAGCGCTTGGCTGGCCGTGATGTTCATGGCTGTTGGGAAAATATCGTTTGAACTTTGACCATGATTCACATCGTCGTTTGGCAGGATCTCAATCGAGTCGTCCAACTTTGCAGCCTCATGAGCAACAACTTCATTCGTGTTCATGTTGGTTTGCGTACCAGAACCGGTTTGGTATACGCGTAGTGGGAAGTCTTTACGTAAGTCTTCATCACTCAGGCCCAGCAATTCATCGATGGCGCGGATGATCAACTGACCCTTTTCAGCGCTGATTTGACCCAATTCTTGGTTGGCTTCAGCAGCAGCCTTTTTAATTTGGAGCAGGGCGCGAATAATAGCAATTGGCATAAATTGCCCTGTTGGGAAATTGTTACGGCTACGTTCAGTTTGTGGTCCCCATAATGCATCGCTAGGAATCTTAACTGGCCCGATGGTATCTTCTTCAACACGATAGTCTGACATCAAAATGTGCCTCCAAGTCTTTGTGTATTTAGTAACAAACATAAACAAATAAAAAGTGAGGTCGTTGGAACATTGTGCCCAATTTGTAACCTCAATAACTTAACCTATACCAGTCTACAAGGCTTAAATAATTATAGTCAAACAACTGGACAGCTATTAAGTTTATTAATAGCCTGATGTAAAGTGCTTCACAATCGCCTGTGCTGTCTGTTTTCTTTAATTTGCAGGTCATTTGTATGCTTGTGAAAACACCAACAGAAATAATGTAAATAAATTATTTTCCGTCAATGTCCTTAATTACGCATAACCCAAAACGAGCGTTGTAAAGGAAATTACACCTTTACAACGCTCGTTTTTTCTTATTACCCGATTTCTATCGGGTTCGTTCAAACTCTCAATTTAATTCATTGCATCGTCTAACACTTGTTTTAACTGTTTGGCGGATGCGACCATTTTAGCTTTTTCCGCGTCCGTCAACGGTACTTCAATGACCTTGGCAATTCCGTTTGCATTGATCAATGCGGGTGTTCCGATGTACATATCTGACAAGCCATATTGGCCATCAACTGGTGCACCAACAGGCAGGACAACATTTTCGTTGTTCAAAACAGCGCGGCTAAGTGTCATCAAACTGGTGGCAACCCCGTAAAAAGTGGCGCCCTTGAGTTTGATAATACTACCACCCTTGGTCCGTGTTTCTTGTTCCAACTGATCCAGATCAGCCTGTGACACACCAGCCTTTTTGGCGACATCAAGCAATGGTTCGCCATCAATAGTGGCCGTGGAATAAGCAGCAAATTCACTGTCCCCATGTTCACCTAAGATGTCGGCGTTGACGGTACGTAAGTCCACGTTGAATTTACGAGCCAGAGCAACTTGCCAACGACTGCTGTCCAACGAAGTCCCAGTTCCAATGACACGGTTCTTTGGGAATCCTGACAACCGTTGTGTAGCGGCTGTGAGCACGTCAACTGGGTTGGCGGATACAATGAACGTTCCTTTAAACCCGCTATCGACGACTGGTTTAACAATCGATTCCAAGATCTTCATATTTTTATTAACAAGGTCCAAACGTGTTTCACCTGGCTTACGTGGTACACCGGCCGTGATGATGACCAAGTCGGCATCACCAGCATCGGCATAAGTACCCGCATGAACATCAAGCGGTGACGTGAATGGTTGAACATCTTCAAGATCTAGGGCATCCCCCTTAATGTGATCCTGCTGAATGTCCACAATTACCAATTCATCGGCAGCCTGTTGTTGCATCATTGCAAAAGCATATGATGAGCCAACCGCGCCATCACCGACAAGGACAACTTTGTTACGTTTTGTTTGATTAGCCAAAAGTTTGCTTCCTTTCTTTCCCAGAGCAATTCGTTTTATCGTCATTGTGTTGTAGAACACGAATTCAGGTGATCACCTTTGCTGCAGTTCATGGCGGTAAAGCGCAACAAGTGATCGTTTTAAACGGCGGTTAATCATCGATTACAGTGAAATTATCTGCAAATCGATCAGGTGTAGCGTAACCTGTTGGGCTGATCGTAGTCAAGCATAAAGATAATATATTGACGCATTATGTGAAGTGTTGCATCAATAAAACGCAAAGATGACTGATTTCAATCACGAAGTCAGCTATCTTTGCTTGATCTGTTTCAAGTTAAATCCACTTAGTTATCAGTTTGCTTGGCACGATTTGTTTAACTAAGCTTTGGCAGTCAGTGCTTCATCTAAAAAGTCGCAGATACCGTCATAGTCTAGTTCACCGCGGAAGCGTTCCACTTCTTTACCGCCCTGGAACACGGCAACAACAGGTGTCCCTGTAATACGCATTGATTCCGTTAAACTTGGATTCTTATCCACGTTCACATAGTAGACCTTAAAGTCACCAGGGAAATCTTCTTTAAATGCTTTTTCTAGTAATGGATGAACCTTCTTGCAATGTGGACAACGCTCTGCACCAAACATAACAAGCTGTGGCTTGCTGCTTTGACCGTTCAGGACATCACGGTTGAACCCATCTTGATCAATCTCTTCGAAAACCTTTCGATCGACATCAAAGAGATGAACAGCCTTCTTCTTAGCTTGCATTTCATTAGATTCATCAATAGTTGCCACACAAAGCGCAACATCTGGGTAATACGGCAGCGTCCCATCGACATCAACGACTGTTTTAGCGCCCTTTTTACCAGCATTCGGCAATCTAAACGTTGTGTTATCAACTGCTTCAATTGGAACTTCGTTTGGTTTTGGCTCTTGTGGTACATAACTGTATGGATAACGATATGCACGATAAATCATGTTGTTTTGTGGACCATCATCATTATGCGTAAAGTATGGTGAAATCCATTCCCAAACAACTTCGTAATCCTTTGTAATTTCAAGGATTCGGCCATCAGCACCCTCATCGATCATCGTATTACCATTTGGCAGTCGTTGAACGTCAGATACATATGGACTATAGAATTTACTGCTGTCCACTGGCATGACTGCACCCATGTTTTCAGGTGTGACACTCCAAACAAGTTTCATGGTAACAGGGTTAATTTCCAGTACCCGACTGTAATCCCTTAACGCGTTCTTAGAACCATCTTTACTACCAGGATTCGGGACACCATAGCCAGCCCAGCCCCCATTATCGAACAGCAATAAATCACCTTCGCCAGGTAACCCTTGTGGAATCATGTGAAGACCATGTTGACCAATAATTTGACCAATTGCAGCTGCCTTCGGATCATGCGTATAGTCTGGACCCAGTTTCCAAACAATGTGGCCAGTATCATGGTCCACAATGTACAGAATATTAGATTCCCGCGAATCCATAATAATATTATTCGGCTTAAATCTTTCATCGCCTTGGTCATACCATTTATTTTGACCTAAATAGCTTGCACAGTTTGTGTGCATAAAGTCCCCAACACCACCATCTGGTTCACGCATATTGGGATTGCGAGACAAAATGTTCTTCGCTGCTTCATCAAAACCATATTCATCGAAATGATCGGAGCAACTCCAGCTCCAGACGACGTTACCATCCCAGTCAACTTCATAAATAATGTCATCAAGCAACTTTTTATCAGAGATTGCTGGGTTGTGAATGGTGCGGTGCCCTAAAATCAACGTTTTGCCGTGATCAATGCTAGGATTATCATTCGGAGAATAATAGACAGTTTGTCCTTCACGTTGATAATCGTGATGCTGACGAGCCATCCAACGGTGATCATGACCGGGATCGTCAATTTTTTCAAAATGATCAAATTGCCATTCGATGTTGCCATCATAATCAATTTGAACTAAGTTAACGCCATCTTGCATGCCGTTTTCAGGATAACGCATCCCTGAATTTCCCATTAAGTGTCCACCGGGTAACAACTTTGGTGGCATGCCTTGGAAATTCCAACGACGAATTTCATTACCATTCATGTCAAACATCAAAATACCGTCATTAATCGTTGGTACGACAGTGTATCCGCTCCATGCCTTGTCAGGCTTATAGATGACTGTACCCATTGGAAATACTAGTGGCTGACCCATAATTCATACACTCCTTTTAGTGTTATTCCAAATTTTTATTGACGAACTAAACTGAGTTTAGACTCGGCAGAATCCTGATTTAAATCCACCACCTGCTTCAAATGACCCTGCTCATACAGAGCAACTGCGAAGCTAGAGCTGATGTTGAGTTGGTGATATAGCAATGTCTGGGACGTAATATCGTCTAAATTGACTTTGTATCTCGGTGTCAATAAGGCTTCAACATGTTCTAAGCGATCTACTGAACTCTCATCATATGGAGAATAAAACATCACGGCCTCGTTGCCTTTTGTATCTGCCATAATTTTTTCGAGCTGTGCAGTTTCCTTCAAATAGCGTTCAACGCTTACTTCTGCGACGGCCCCATTACCTGCTGCCGTCACAACTTGTCTCAACGGCGTGTCGGTACAGTCACCAACTGCGTATACGCCTGCCATACTGGTTGCTTGATGACGATCCACTTTGATATATCCGTGAACATCTTTTGAGATCGTGTCAGGTAAAATATCAGTTTGCGGAACCATGCCAACAAAAGAGAAAACTCCTGTTGCATCCACTTGCTCCTCAGCGCCTGTTAGTACGTTGCGAACCGTCACACTGGTCACTGAATCACCACCATTAATGGACGATAACGTTGAGTTCCAAATGAACTCGATCTTGTCGTTAGCCATTGCCTCACGTCGGTCAACTTCATTACAATCCAAGACGCCTTCCTCGTGCATCACGGCTCCAGCAACTTTTGAAGCATACTTTGTCAACA
>DMZB01000241.1 GCA_003482405.1 Lactobacillus sp.
CTTCGTAAACATTATTTAATTCGCTATTATTTTTAACATTTTTAGGTAAGCGCTTACCAAAAATTAACACAAAAAGATAAAAGACAAGGAGAATTTGCATTATGGATTACATCATTAACACATTGGTTTACGCAGATAGACATGCTAAAGGGGAAGCTCAATCTGAATTTCTAGAAGATATAAAGAAATTAGGCGCGGATGGTGTAGAAGCACGGTTAGAATATTTTAACGACATTAAAGATGAGGCCCCCAAATTTGTCAAAAGGGCGAAGGAACTTGACCTGAAGATAAATTTGTCTGTTCCAGATGAATTATTTGTTGACGGTAAAGTTAATCCAAAGTTAGAAACATATTTTAAGTATGGAAAGATGCTTAAGCTTAATAAAATAAAATTCAACACTGGAGATTTTGCACACTTCACTGGAGACTTAGCACACGTTTTAGATGCACTTCCAGAAGGCATTGAATTTAATGTCGAAAATGATCAAACAAAATTATCTGGTCGCTCCCAACACATTCTGACATTTTTACAGTCGGCTAAAGAAGCCGGGTTAAATGTGGGCTATGTATATGATATTGGCAATTGGTTGGTGACTGGAGAAGATCCTGACATTGTAGCAAAAAAGTTGGCCCCATACACTCGCTATATTCACCTTAAAAACATGACAGGCATTGGAAATAATACTTCTGCAACATTGGATGAAGGGAAAATCAACTGGCGAACACCTGCTGCGTATTTTAAGACAGGCACTGATGTTGCTTTGGAGTACCCTATGAGTCAATTTGAACGACGCGCATCTGAACTAGCTGTAGTTAAAAATGTATATAAGTGAAATAGGAGTGTCTGATCATGAATACTGTCTTAGTGATTTTAATGTTATTAAGATTTGCTATATTCGTTTACTACATTTTGCACGGCGGAAATATGACAATTGGTTTTCTTGTTATGGCAGTTGTGTGGACAATAATTGGATTTGCCGGTGGGGAGCTTAATCATGCAATAGTCACAAATGCAACGACCGGAAAGATTTCAAACGTAACCGGAACAACGGCCATAGTCGCTAATTTACAAACAATTTTTAATGACAAAATTGTTGCCTATGGTGGAACGATTGTCACAATTGTTTTCGGTTCTTGGTTTGGTAGAACCCTGGTTGATTCTGGTGTAGCCGCTTCGATTTCCACCGATGTAGGCAAGCTTGGCGAAAAGAAAAAGATGTTAACGGCAATATTAGTAGTGTTAGTTACTGCGTTAATTTTCTTATCGGCATACGGTGTTGGCTCGGTAGTCGCTATTGGGGTCGTTTTATTGCCAGTACTTTTAAAAATTGGTATTCCACGTCCAATTGCGTTAACAACATTTACTGTTTCTGTTGGCGCGCCATTGTATTTAAATACTATTCAATACAATCAATTTAAGGCTTTCTTTCCGAAAGCAAATTACTCAGATCCAAACTATATTAAGTTTGGTTTTATCGCAATGACGGTTCAATTGATTCTTGTGATTATCTTCCTGTTTATTAACAAACGAAAATATACGGATGAGCAAATTGAAGAGAATAATAAGTTTTTGGCAACCAAAGAGGTCGGCACGGAGAGTGTACCGACTGTCTCGAAATTTTCTTGGCTGATGCCGCTGGTCCCAGTTGTATTATCGATGGTATTTAAAATGCAATCTGTTGCAGCATTACTAATAGCCGTCGTTTTAACGGCATTAGTAACCGGACAAGCAAAGTCATGGAAAAAATTTGTTAATTTTCTCGATGGAACAGCTCAGCGAGGTGTTAAGGATGTTTCTGGACTAATTATCTTTTTGCTAGTTTTAATGACTTTCCAGGGTGCGGCTGGTGTTGATGCAAAAATCTTTACACCGATTTTTAGAAACATTATTCCTCAACATAATTTATTGCTATTAACGATTGGTCTTGGAGTTTTGGCACCATTAGCACTGATGCGTGGACCGTTGATGGCATTTGGTTCAGGGGCAGCCACAGTTGCCGTACTAAGCTCATTAAATATTTTACCAGACTCAACATTATTGCCGTTGATCGCGGTCGCTTCAATTTTCGCCATTTCAGCAGACATAACCCAGTCTTGGAACGTTTGGGGGATGGATTATCTGGAGGTCAAAACAAAAGCCTTTTTAAAGAATGGAGTTCCACTAATGTGGGTCGCAACGTTTATCAATCAATTACTTGTTTGGGTCATTTTTCATTAGACGAAGGAGGACAATTCGATGAATATGGTGGACCAGTTTAGCAATGATAATTTTCGATTGGATGGTAAGGTCGCACTTATTACTGGAGTCACATTGCCGGTAGATGGTGGTTACCTACTACGATAAGGAGTGAAAAAATGACCAAAAGTGTTGTAATTCCAAAGAATCTTTCACAAAAAGGCAAGGATGTTTTATTAGATGCCGGATTAAATGTAATTGAGTTGACGGATTTGAGTTCGCCGGCAATTATCAGTGCCGCTGCGGACGTGGATGGCATGATATTGATGACAGATCCGTTTGATAATTTTGATATTGAAAAGATGCCGAACTTAAAAATTATTGCCCGACATGATGTGGGCTATGATAATGTTGATTCAAAGTTTTGGGGCAAGCAGGGTGTTTATGTCACAATTACACCAAACGCCAACGCTTCGACTGTGGCGGAAACAACGATGGCTGTCATTTTAGACTTGTCAAAAGACATCACAAAAGTGTCTAACGAAATGCGTAAGGGAAATTTCGATTACAAAAATGATCACCGAGGTTTTAATCTCGAAGGCCAGACACTCGGTATTATGGGCTATGGACGTATCGGTAGGCAAGTCGCTCAGTTAGCTGTAGCGTTTTCGATGAATGTTATTATTTATGATCCATTTGTCAAAAACACAGAAATCGGAAGGCTGGTTACTCGTGATGATATCTTTAAAAAATCTGATGTTTTGACGCTTCATATGGCTGTTACAGATGAAAATCGTCAGGGAATTGGCAAACGGGAATTTGAGATGATGAAGAGTAGCGCCATGTTGGTTAATCAGGATGATATGTTGTTGGCCCTGAAGGGAAAAAGAATTGCTGGTGCGGCATTAGATGTGCTTAATGAAGAGCCATTACCCTTGACCAGTGCTTTCTATAACCTAGACAACGTACTGTTAACGCCACACATTGCTTCAAACACTAAGAATGCGATGGAAAATATGGCCGTTGATTCCGCTAATGAAGTGGTGCGAACATTGAATGGTGAGAAGCCATTATGGGCTGTTAACACAATTTAAACATTATAATTAAGCGATTAATTGAATGTATTTTTCTTTTTCTGATGCAGTGGACTAGAAAAGGAAGAATACTTTTTTGTATTCATCAGCCGAAAAAATAAGAACATTATGTCGTAAATGAATTTTAAGTCATTGTTGTGCCCCCCAATGACTAAATGTGCATGCAGGAAAAATAGTCCAGTCCGCTTAAGTTTCTTGTTTATCGGCAAACTTTTGCAGCATCGATTGCGTATGTAGATGATATAATGAGGCCGATAGATGAGCCCATTAAATATATCGAAGGGCGTAATTTCTATCAACAAAATATTGCGAGTACAAACGATTGCTATCAATTGACCCACAGTCAAAGGACTACTATAAGAAACATTTGATTTGGTATCATGGAACAATTTGGGACAATGCTTTAAGCATTCAAAAACATGGTATTGTACCTGATTGGAATCAAAAAGGAAAAAAGGATTTTGGCGCTGCTTTTTATCTGACGTCGAATAAAAATCAAGCAGCTCGCTGGGCACAATTGTCATCATTTCGTCAGGCAAAGTTAGATATAGTAGAATTAGGTTCGTTGCCAGCTTTAGTTACAGTTAAAATTGACGAAAATATACTAAAATTAGCTGACTCGAAAGAATTTGAATTGAACAGTGACAACTGGGCCTATGAAATTTTGAAAAACAGAACTACGTTTAATGTAAAGCGGACGGTAGAAATCGAGTATGGACCAGTCGCAGACGGTAAAATTAATGAGGCATTGAGACGATATCGAGAAACAATGAACAGTGAAGATTTCACCGAATCAATTTCTAACTCAAAGTTTAATCAACAATACGATCAACTGGCACTTATTTCACGTCACATTTGTAATCAGGTGAAGATTTTATCCGTGGAACGCTTAGCGTAAGGAGAAAATAATAATGAAATTAACGATTAAAGAAGAAGTAAATCGAGACTTTTTCAATGAAATGACGGACTTTATTATTCAAGAAGGTCATTTGTCAAGAAAAGAGGCACAAAAGCTTGTCGAACCACTACGCGAACGAATCGATACTGACATGCCCTATATACAGCACACTGGGCCAATTTATTTTGCAGAAAAGATTTTGATGCGAGAGGGTTTGATCCCTTTTAAACAAATGTGAATGACGACACGTGTTAAATAGGCTAGAAGGGTTCTCTATTGCGTACTATCGTAAATATTTAGGGAGTATGCCGGAAGGAGTTTGATTCTACGCACTGTTAGAGTGTGTCTAAGTAATTTCTTTCTATATAGTTCAAGTGAAAAAGAAGCGCTGATATGAAAATGACAATCGTGGAAGAAGTCAATCGCTGGTGCGGAAATGATTAATGCCGTATTGACCTATGTAAATAACTCCACAATTAAAAGCACGCTGTATGTCTTAGACAAGTCAAAACTGACTCGACCTCGACATATAGTGTGCTTTTTATAGAATTACAATTAGGTATTTACGCGGTAGCGCCAGTTAAAAGCTGGCCCGAATAATTTCTTTGGTCGGAATCGTCTTAACCCGTGCTTTGGGTTCGCTCGTCAGCTTGGATTCGAGCTTATCTTTCAGCATTTCCATTGCTGAATACCCAATTGCAAATGAATCCTGTCTAATACAGCTGATGCCGGGACGCATCAATGCCATCCATTCGAACTCTTCATAGGTTGCTACGCCAAAATCAGTTGCGTAAGCATATGAAAGTGATTGGGTAACCTTCAATAGTTCCTGGAGAACGCGTGAGTTCATTGCAAAAAAGCCAACCTTTTTATCTGGCGCTTTTAAGATATCTGCAATTTGGCTTTGAAAGCTAGCATCAGTATTCAAGTCATAGTTGTAGGGGACAATCAATAAATGATGATCGTCGGTGTCATGTGTTGCCCGCTTAAAGCCTTCATATCGGTGCAAACGTGTGCTGATGTCGTCAAGTGGCCAAGAAACAAAGTACAGATCATCATAATTTTTTTGCACCATTTTAGCCGTCAGCGCTTCAACCGACTGCATGTTGTCTGTCACAATCGTGTCAATTAGATTTCGTTTTGACTGGCGGTCAACAATTACCGTGTCGAGATTGGAAAGTTGACTGTAAATGTCGCTTTCTGGATTGACAGGGTCAATAATCAGACCGGCCACTTCTTCTTGACGCAAGCGATTAATATTTTCGATCTCACGATGTTCGTCGTTGTTGGAGTTGGTGAACACCATCTTATAACCGTATTGTTCGCAGCGTTCAGAAATTCCAGAAATAACAGGTGAGGTAAATGGATTCGTAATGTCAGCAACGGAAACACCGATTGTTTTGTTTTCGTTTTTCGCCAAATTACGAGCAGTGGTACTGGGGACGTAGTTTGTTTTTGAAATAATATCTGCTAGTTTTCGTCTTGTATTGATGGACATTTTCGCATAGTTACCATTCAAAAAATATGAAACAGTTGCTGTAGAAACGTTGGCTAGCTTAGCAATATCTTTAATTGTAAACTTGTTCAAAATGACCCTCCGTTTGGGTTGTATACGACCTGTTCGCTTTTCTTTAATTATATCATTCAATTGTGGAACCGGCGTCTATGGCTTAGGTGACAGGGTCTGCAAAGAATAAACGATTGAAACTGACAATATTTGTACCCGTAATTTGTGAATGAATTGTGGATTGGACAACTTGTGAAAAATAGAAAATAACGGACTCTTTTCTGGGGACGTTAGGGTGATACTATGTTTGCTAGGGTTACTTTCTAACGTGATGAAGATACTGGGAAAATCTACAAAAGATTGTGAATTCATAACCAAATAGTTGCATTCGTAAATGTAATCGTTTACAATTACATTGCTTTACAAGTTAAGCGATTAACTAAAAATAGATTTTACTGAGCACTCATTTAATGTAAGGGCTGTTTTAAAGGGAACATAATGCTGATTATTATTTTTTGCCTTTTTAGTTAAGCGTTTAACCATCAAAACTATAACACAAAGGAGGAAAGCATTGTATTCAAAGATTAATACGTGACAAACGGATCATTTTGTTAAGCGATTAACTTGTCGAACATAGGAGGAGATTAAGTTGCTGTTTGCAGATGTAACTGCTTTTGATGCGAATGATTATGCGAGGTTAACAGAAGCGGTTAATTTTCTTAGGCATCATGATTTAGATACGATGCCTCTAGGTAGAAGTCATCAGGATGGAGAACGATTTTATGTTCAATGTTTAGAGTATGACACTGAGCCAATTGAGAACTTTGATTTTGAAATTCACAATAAACGTTTGGATCTTCATTATATTTGCTCTGGAGAAGAAGAAATCGATGTTTCTCCAGATACCAACTTTGTTGCGATCACTGACTATAACGACGAGCGGGATATTCAATACGTAAAGCAGCCAAAGCAGTTTAATCGGATAAATCTTCATAAAGGTGATTTTATTTTGATTGGCATGCATGAACCTCATCGAACTAATGGTCTGATTAAAGAACCGACTCATGTGAGAAAAATAGTTTTGAAATTAGGAAAATAGGAGTCACACAGATGGATAACAAGTTAGCATCGAATGGCCGATGGACAGTTAAGCAGTTCATCGTGTTGGCCGGGATCTGGTTTGCGTTTTTAATCAGTTTTATTACGCGACTATCTTGGGCGACAATTATGCCCGCAGCAATTGATTCATTACATTTTACGGTTCAACAAGGGAGCAATTATTTAACTGCATTTTACATCGGTTACGCCATCACGGTTTTGCCAGGTGGTATGTTGGCTGACAAATTTGGTTATAAAAAGCTACTGTTAGCCGCAGTATTCGGAAACTTAGTTGTAATGGCCGCCATGGTCTTTATGCACGGGTACACCGATGGATTAGTTTTACGTTTTGTCCTTGGACTTGTGAGTGGTCCGGATTTATCTGCTTGTTTAGGTATTATTACCGAATGGTTTGACGGCAAGAAGCGAGCTACAGCCACTGGCATTTTTAACACTTGTACGTCGTTTGGACTGACTGTCATCAACTTATATGCACCCTCAGTGATGGTTCATTATGGTTGGCGTGCCGCACTTGGTGTAACCGCGCTATTTCCACTGGCAGCATTAATCTTTGCTTGGTTTGCCTTAAAGGGGACACCGCCATTTCCACAACAGTTTGGGATCAAGGAAAAATCTGGTGAGATTAAACAAGAATCCTCAATGAGACGTCTAAGAAAGGCCATCAACAATCGCAGTGTTTGGATGTTGGCCATCACGGGATTATTTGCAACCGGTGCCAAATGGGGTGTTACGAACTGGGCCAATCTGTTTATGGTTAAAAACCTGAAATTTAGTTTGGTAACAGCCGGTTCTGCCATGGCACTTTTCGGTATTACATCAGTTATTTCAATGGTTGTCGCAGGTTGGATCTCAGATCACTCGAAGTGGTCTCGCCATGTATGGGCTGCCATCTTCATGGCCATCTTTACACCAACAATTGTTGGTTTTGCCTTAATTCCACATGGTAACGTGGCGTTACTTTACTTTTGGACTGGTGCGATGGGTGTTGGTGCCTTCATGTTTAGCACCATTACTAATAACTTGTCTGTTGAAGTCGCACCGGCTGATCAACGAGGGACTGTCTCTGGTTTTATTAATGTCTTTAACCAAGTTGGTTCCTTTATCGCACCAATCTTATTAGGTCAAACTTTGGCGGCAAGCGGTAGTGACGTGCTATCTTACTTGATTATTGCGGTATTTCCACTCATTGCCGTTGTCGCATTGTTATTTGTTCGTGAATCGGACGCACAGAAAAATCAATAAAAATTTAAAGGAGAACTAAATTATGGAATTCGGATTAAGCAAAGCACATCGTCGGGAAGAAAAAATTCAAAAACGGATTCAAACAGCATTGGATTGGTTAGACGCACGTTCCACCGAAGAATTACTGGCAGAACCTATTGGCAATAAAGTTATTGCTGACGGCGTTGAGTTACGTTTCCAAGAGTATGACACTCGCGACTACGCAAATATGAACTACGAAACACATCGTAAACACATCGATATCCACTACATGATCAAAGGGGCCGAATGGGTTCGCTGGGCGGATGCAGGAACGGCCGAAGCAGCCAGTGAATACGATCCAGACGTTGAAATCCAGTACTTTAAGCACCCGGCATTTCACAGTAAAGCACTGTTAACAGACCGTCATTATGCAATTTTTGATCCTTCTGATTTGCATGCCGCACATGGAATTGTGAACGGTAAGGTCACACATAATCACAAATTATGTGTAAAAATCGCTCTTGATTAAGCTTGTTTGTCGAAAAGCCATTAACAGTTTGACGCACTGTGCCGAGAAGACTTTAGGTCAGTAACTAGTGAGGAAACGTCAGTCATTTGTAGGAAGATGCAAAGGTCAATTGGAGGGAGTAGTGCCATGCGTACTTATGTGATCAATGCAATTGCGTTTGATGAAGAATTAAAAAAAGATGTACAACAAGCAAATTTCATCGGTAAAGCAAAAACGATGGGATTTGATGCATTTGAAATTCGCAGTGAGTTTCTAAGCGCTGATCCGGCGGAATTAGATGAAATTAAACAGATAGCGGATAAGGAACAAATGTCGATTTTCTATAGTGTTAATGACTTGCTGTACAGAAATGGCCAGTTAAACGTCAATCTGAACAAATACATTCGGCAGATGCATCGAATGGGGTCGACAAACATCAAGTTGAACCTGGGAAAATTAAGTTTCCTGGACTCAAACGGTCTTGCAGACCTTCTGGACGGTTCATTTACGTTACGAATTGAAAATAATCAAACCGTTTCAGAAAGTGATTTGGATACTTTAACACGTTTCTTTAAATTATTAGAAGGCGCTGCCATTCCACATGTTCGTTTCTGTTTTGACATCGCCAATTGGAGTTGGCTGGCAGCAACTGCGAACGAAGCCGTCAGTGCTTTAAAGGATGACACTGATTATGTTCACCTCAAAAATGAAGCAATCGTCGATCAGCGACGGCAGGTCACGCATAGTTTGCGTCAAGGAGATTTAGACTGGCAATCCAT
>DMZB01000092.1 GCA_003482405.1 Lactobacillus sp.
AATTGGACGTAAATAAGGATCAACCTTTTCCTTTAAGTCGCCAGGTAGGAACCCTAAACTTTCACCGGCTTCAACAGCTGGTCGCGTCAAGATAATCTTTTCAACATCCCCACGTTTGAGTGCTGCTACCGCCATTACGACGGCCAGGAAGGTTTTCCCAGTTCCGGCTGGTCCAATACCAAACGTGATGTCATTATGACTAATTGACTGTACGTATTGACGTTGTCCGTAGTTCTTAACCCGAATGGCACGACCATGATCATCCTTGATCAAAGTTTGCTTATACAAATCTTGAAAATACTCTAGTGTGCCACGTTCAGCCATTTTCATCGCCGAAACGACATCTGTACTGTTTAATGTAATACCGCTTTTAATCAATTGTACTAAATTATCAATAATTTGAATCGTTTGTTCAACATGGTGTTCATCATCGCCAGAAACGGTGATGTTGTCTCCGAAGGCATGAATATTAACCTCTAGGCCCTCTTCCAGCAGGTGTAAGTTAGCGTCATTAGCGCCAACTAGGCCGGCTTCAAGATCCGGTGTGGACAAACGGAAACTGCGTTCAAATGCAAACTGGTTATCTGCCAAAAAAGTCTCGCTCCTTTGCTGGTACTTCTTTTTAACTCACTTAGATACCCTCTATTTTAGCATAAACGACCACTAGCACAAACAATCCAGCGCTATGGTCCGTGTTCATGTCGACCCTTTTAATCCTCTTAGTGACATGCCTCGTCAAAATCTATTTTGAGAATTCCGTTTAACCCAAAACCACCCCATTCCCAAAGTTTGGAAATAGGGTGGCGCTAAGTTACTGTTTGTTCGCGAACTGGATTTTCGTTACAACTCGTCACAGTTCCGTGGATTCTAAGCTCTTATTTGTAACGAATCACTAACTGAGTAAGGATTTAACGGCTTCATTGACAAGCTTGCCGTCTGCTTTGCCCTTAACCTTTGGCATTACAGCACCCATCAGTTTGCCAAAATCGGCCTTACTGGTAGCGCCCACTTGGTCAGCCGTTTCCTTCACAACCGCAGTAATCTCATCAGCACTCATTTGGGCTGGCATATACTTTTCAACAATCGCGATCTCAGCCTTTGTGTCATCAACCAAGTCTTGGCGATCAGCCTTTTCAAATTCGGCCAAAGATTCTTTACGTTGCTTAAGTCCGCGCGAAACAACGGCGACTTCCTCGTCTGGCGTTAGGTCATGGCCTAATTCAATCTTTTCATTCATGACACCAGACTTTAAGGAACGAACAACATTGAGTTCCAGCTTATTTCTAGCTTTCATAGCTGTCTTTAAATCTTCGTTTAACTGTGATAACAAATCCATGATTATCAATTCCTCCAAATTATTAAGTCACTGCTTGTAGTATACCGCTTTTGTGCAGAAAAAAACGCCAGCACAGGCTGACGTTCACTTTCACAATTAGAAACGACTCTTCTTGTTCTTACGCTTACGCGCAGCCTCTGACTTAAGCTTACGCTTAACGCTTGGCTTTTCATAGAATTCCCGTTTACGGTATTCTTGAAGGGTCCCGTTCTTCGAAACGGTCCGTTTGAAACGCCGGAGAGCATCATCTAAGGATTCGTTCTTGCGAACAACTGTCTTTGCCATTGTGAAATCCCCTCCCTTCGAGCGTTTAGTAACGGTTTTGTACGTTCTGCACTTAACTGTCCTTAAAGAAGTATACAGAAACCTTTGACCGTCGTCAATTAATCCCGACGATTTATTTCGAAAAAATGCAATTATTTTAGAAAAGCATCAAAAGGTTCGTCGTTGGCAACATCACGAACCAAGTGATCGTTAAACTTACCAGCCATTAATTCTGCAATCTCATAACCATAAGGTGCACGTTTATCCTTCGGTTTATTTTCAGGATCAACAGCAACATAAGGTGTCTCCATAATCTTCGGTACGTTTGCAAATCGCTCATCATGCGCAATGGCGTTGAGTCGCTCAAAGCCAATGGTGCCGTAACCTAAGTTCGTGTGGCGGTCCTTATGGGCACCTTGAGGATTTTTAGAGTCATTAAGGTGAATCACTTTAATCCGATCCAGGCCAATTACTTGATCAAACTGTGTCATCACACCCTCAAAGTCGTCTTTGATCGCGTATCCTGCATCGCTCGTATGACAAGTATCAAAACAAACGGACAACTTGTCGTTAAGCTTAACACCTGCAATCATCTCAGCAATCTGTTCAAAGGTAATCCCTACTTCAGTGCCCTTACCTGCCATTGTTTCAATCGCAATTTGCGCGTGCTGATCAGGTGTCAAAATTTCGTTTAAACCCTTGATGATCGACTGAATGGCTGCTTCAGGGCCGGCACCAACGTGAGCGCCAGGATGCAGGACAATTTGCTCGGCACCCAACGCATCGGCACGTTTAACCTCTTCACGAAGAAAGTCGACCGCAAATGCAAAACTTTCCGGTTTAAATGTATTTCCTAAATTCACAATATACGGCGCGTGTACCACAATGTGACCGAGATTATGCTCAGCCATGAACGCATGACCTTCTTCAAGATTCAGCTCTTCGATCGGTTTACGCCGCGTGTTTTGTGGCGCCCCTGTATAAATCATAAAAGTATTTGCATGATACTTAGCCGCTTCCTCAGCTGACCCTAGCAGCATCTTCTTGCCACTCATGCTAACGTGTGATCCAACTAACATTTTTTCTCCATTCTTCCCGAGCTTCGGCATCACTCTTCTAAACGTGCACTCGACTTCTGAATCCTGTGCATAAGCTGTAAGTCGTGGCATTCGCAAGCCCACCGAATGTCTCGCCTTACTTCTTATTGCTCAGCTTCAAACCGAAGTCGGGCATCACTCTACTTAAACGTGCACCTGTCGCTCAAGGTCCTGTGCATAACCCAAAGCTGTCAACCCACAAGCAAAGTACGCTTGTACGTCGCCACCTTTACGTTATTGCTCGGTCCTTCCCGAGCTTCGGCATCACTCTCTTATAACCGCGGCTCATAAAAGTTACCTAAAATGCGGACAATATTACTTAATGAAACAAAGGAATTCGGATCTGACTCATTGATGGCTTCCTGTAATTCGCCGACTTCATACCCAGAAATAACTGTGAACAAAATCGACTTCTTGTTGTGCTTATACGCACCCTCGGCACCATGAACAATGGTAATTCCGCGGCGAATATGATGTTGCACAGAATCCACAACTGTTTTTGGCCGATCCGTAATGATCATAACCTGCATGCGTTGTTGACGCGTATACACCATGTCCATCACCCGGGCGTTGACAAAAATTCCAATCGCAGAATAAAAAGCATATGGCCAACCAAACACGAAGCCCGCCGCAATAATAATAAACGCGTTAAATGACATGTTGATGGTACCCATTTTACGACCAGTAGCACGTCGAATAACGATCCCGAGGATATCGAGGCCCCCAGTTGAAATACCATAACGTAGCGCCAGTCCCGTACCAAATCCGTTAACCGCACCACCAAAAATTGCGCAAATAATTGGGTCAGTGGTCAAAGTCACTGGATGAATGACCCGAATCATAATGGTCGACATCCCAACGGCAATCATTGTGAAAATGGTGAAACGGTGGCTAATTTTGACCCACGCTAAAATAAATAACGGAATATTTAGAAGAAACAGCAACTCACCGATGCCTAAATCGACGCCGATATAACGCGACGACAATGTGTGAACCAACTGGGCCGCACCAGTGATGCCAGATGAATAAATGTGTCCTGGATTCCAAAAAAAGTTTAGGGCGACAGACACACAGATTGAATAAATAAACGCTGTGCCCACCCGTCCAGTATATTGATGACGCTCAATTAATTGTTGCAAATCATTCATGAATTAAAGTCCTTTATCTTGATGTGTTTCATTATAACAAACCGAATCCAACACCGTGGTTTTTCTGATCGCTTTTTTAATTGAAACCGTTCCCAATGATGATTGATGGTATACTGGAACGATTGAATAACTCGGAGGTTTCCATGAATACGCAAGCAAATCAGTTTTATAAAGAACCATGGTTTGGCATCGTCCTCACCGTTCTTTTCTTTCCGGCCGGTATTTACGTCATGTTTAAATTTGGTCCATGGCGTAAACGCACCAAAACAATCCTGTCCATTGTCCTGAGCCTTATTTGTATCGTGGTGTGGACCATTGCGGGGCTGGCACCCGCTTCTTCTAATCCTGGTGTTGGTGAAACCTGGTTGAGCAGTGGTGCACAGAAAACAGTGACCGTAAAGTCATCACTAAGTTTCAGCGTCGACGCCAAGGGTCATGTTCGTTTAAAGGGTCACGTCAACTTGCCAGACAAAACAAAACTCCACGTCACACTCACGCATGCCAATACCGTCGTTGGCGACAACGTCACTGTTAGTGACGAGACATGGAAAACTGCTGCATTAACAAGTGATAATCAACCCCTAGCACCTGCAACATACAAGGTCCATGTCACGTCATTACCTTGGTCCCAGCAGTCTGACAGCGTGGTTGCCAAACTGGGTAAAGGTGGCAAACAACTGCGTGGCTCAGAAACGATAAAGACACACGCTGGCCGTGCCATTGACTTGCGACAATCTGTTACCTACGAGCCTTAATAGCAAGATATTTTGTAATTATCATTTTCACACCACTGTCATGCGGACACTTATCGCATTAGAGGCCATGTGCCGATGCTGGCTAAGAAGACCCGTGTGGTTTCTGGGCCAGTAAAGGTGAACCCGCGCTGATGTAGCTTCTTAGCAACTTCTGTGCCAATTTGTAACTGTGCTTCATGCGAAAGTGGTGTATGTTGTCGATAATGGCTCAAAAACTGTTCAAAACCTTCGTCTTGCTGGGATAACTGTTGGATGGCGTGGGCATTTTGAATCGTGCCCCGGATTTTTTTAACGTTGTGAATCATCCCTGGTAACATCATGATTTGCTGAACCTCGTTTTCATCAAACTGCACCACCTTTTCGATGGCAAAATTTGCAAATGCCTGCTGTAAAATAGGCAGTTTGTTAACGACCATTTTCCAATTGAGGCCAGCTTGAAACACTTGTATCGTCAGCCGTTCAAACAAAGCGTTGTCGCCGTGTAGTGGTTGTCCAAACATTTCGTGATAACCTTCAACTAATTTTGTCTCTTTAACTGCCATGCCATAACCACCTTTCATTTTTTGAATCGTGATAAACAAACAATTACTTTACAATCGCCATTATAGACAGTTCATCAAAATTCTTCCGTAAATCATATTTCCCCTAAAAAGACGATCCAAGTGCCACATGCGCACTTGGATCGTCTTTCGTTAGTCTAATCTAGTTTTACACTGTTAATTTAAAACCACTTAGTCATCCTCAGAAGCGCCTGTCACATCGTCCGGTTCTGTGTCAGGCTTAACTTCTGCTGGTGTTGGTGTAGCAGTCGTTGCAGCAGCCGATTGGTCATCATCTTCAGACGCACCAGTACTTGCGTCTGTCTCAGGTGCGGCTGGTTGTTGAGGTGTGGCAGCAGGTGTTTCATCACTGGCAGATGAAGCACCAGTTGAAGCGTCGCTGTCCTTTTCAGAAGCACCAGATACTGCATCGGGATCAGCAACTAACTTTTGTCCCGTCTTAGATAAGTACCACTTAATCATTGGCATCAGGTCTTCAACATATTCGTTGATGCCTAAATACTTGTTCTCACTATCGCGCATGGCCCTGTATGAATGCAAAACATACTTGTCAGGTCCATTACCGGGGACAGGCATCTTCACTTCGTCCGTTTGCCCAGTCCGTAACATGTGAATGACTTCTTTAACATGTTTAACGGCGCGTGCTGGGTGGACCATTGACATTGGGTCACCGGCTTGGTCAGGTGTCCGTGGCGCCAACATTTCCTTTGCAGGAAGCGCGTGATTGTAGTAAATAAACTGATTGTTGCTATCTGCATAAGTCAGTTCAATGGGCATTGAGTTTAGAAATGCATCCAGTTGGTTAACGGTCAAAATTCCGCGGTCCAGCTTGACATAAGTATCGCCATCAACTGCGTCAACCTTTTTAGCCGCCTGCTCAACCCAATCATCTGCCCCCATGTCAACGCCTTCAATAGTCGTATCGATCTTGCTGGAAGCAGTCAGGTCTTCATCCTCGGCGCTGGTTGGCTGTGGCTCATTCAATGAATTGATCACCTTAACGAACTTAACAAACTTTTGTAACGTGCTACCTAAGAACTTAACTGTGCCTGCATCCTTTAAATTGTTATTTTCATCGAAGGCCTGTTTAACATCTGCCAGTAAGAATTCGTTTCCGGGCATCACAATTGCGTTCACACCTGGTGATTCCAAAATCTGACGCAACATTAACTGAGCGCGCGAGGAACCTTGGTCGTAGTATGAAGCGCCCACGATCATAACGGGCTTGTCTGAAAAAGGATGAACATTAAAGGACAACCATTCAATCACACTCTTCAAACTAGCCGTTAGTGTGTGATTGTGTTCGGGCGTCGCAATAATGACCCCATCGGCCTGGCTGATCTTACGGCTCAGATAAGCAACTGGCTCACTGTTTGTCTGATCATCACTCTGGTTAAACATCGGGACATCATTAATATCGAGTATTTCTAAATCCACCGTGTCACTAAAATGA
>DMZB01000097.1 GCA_003482405.1 Lactobacillus sp.
TTCATCACTTGTGCCTGAAACAAAAACAACACCGTCGCTTGCAAAGACGGCTGATAGCCGCGGTACCACTTTGCTTGCAACGATGTTGTCGTTAACCACTCACTCATAACGCCGAGTCGCGTGTTTGTTTTAAAACAAGTGTTTATCAAATTTTATTCACGGGAGCACAAGAATGCTTACCTCACCCTTTTCACCAACCAGAGTGTCGCTTAAAAGTAAGTTCGTGTCGCATATCCTTGACTGGCTTTTAGTATAGCATTCACGTATTTCATGTCAATTTGTTTTCTGAAAAAAATCATCGAAATCCTAGCTGACAATTTTAGTGCGCACGATTTGCACGTTGCGAATCGCCCTGACGCCGGTTTTGCTTGCGTTGGTTTCTGGCCGCTTCACGCATTTCAACACGTTTGTCTTGTTGCGCCTTACGTTTGATAGCTGTTTTAATTTGATGCTTGTAGCCTGGTTTAATTTTCTTTTTCTTTTTCTTAACCATGCCCACCAGCGTCGGATCCAGCTTTTCATGTGTCGCAGTCCGTTGAAAACGCCGGTTACGATCATATGAATCCACCACTTCACCGTGCCGAACATCTTTTGGTGCAAACTTAACGCCTAACTTTTCAATTTCGGCAATTTCGTTTTCTTCACCTGGTTTGTATAGCGTAATGGCAATTCCCGGCAGTCCATTACGACCGGTCCGGCCAACACGATGGATGAAGAAGTCCAAATCCTTTGGAATGTCGTCATTGATCACGTGTGATACACCTTTGATGTCAATTCCGCGGGCGGCAAGATCTGTCGCAACCACATACTGATACTCTAAGTTTTGAACCTGTTTCATCACACGTTTTCGTTCCCGGGCCTGAACATCCCCTGAAATCATGGCCACTTTCAGACCACGACCCTTCAGGTACGCTGTTAATTCTGCAGTTCGCTGTTTTGTATTACAGAATACCAGCATCAGATAAGGTTCGCCCATTGTCATTAATTCATAAATGAGTTCATCTTTTTGCTTACCTTTTGTAGAAATCAGCCAGTTATCAATGGTGGGACTAATAATGGACGTTACAGGGATTTCCTCAATCACAGGATTGCTCAAGTACTTACGTAAAAATGGTTGTAATTTTTGAGGAATCGTTGCTGAGAACACCATCATCTGTAAGTCCTTTGGCAGGGCACCAGCGATGCGATCAACATCCTTTAAAAAGCCCATGTCTAGGGTCATATCCGCTTCATCAACCACAAACTGGTGCGCGGTGTGTAAATCTAATTCATGTTCTTCCATGAAATCGCGTAAACGTCCTGGTGTGCCAATAACGATTTGTGGTTGATGTTTGTCTAATTGACGTTCTTGCCGGGAACGGTCAGTACCACCAACGTAATTTGCGATGCGAATTTGTTGGTCAAAGTGTCCAGCCAACTGTTTAGCATCCGCGTAAATTTGACTGGCCAGTTCGCGTGAAGGCGTCGCAATGATAGCTTGTACCTCATCAACGTCTAGCGCTAGTTGATTAAAAATCGGCAGCAAGAAGGCGTGCGTTTTACCACTACCCGTTTGCGATTGCCCAATTACCGAACGGCCGGCCATGATCACTGGGATCAACTTTGCCTGTACCGGTGTCGGTTTTACAAAGTTGATCTCTGTTAATGCAGTCAGCAACTCGGGACGCAAGTTTAGTTCTTTAAATGTTTCCGTCATCGTATCTCCTTGTATTTCCATTAAGTATACTTTGGTCTATAAGGTGCACGTGCCTACTTTTCCGCCAAGGTCAAGGCTTCTAGTTTAGTGATCATGAGTTTTACCTCATCAGCGTCCTTCGCTTTCGCGCCGCTCGCTAATGGGTGCCCGCCACCATTGTGCTCACGCGCTAATCCATTAATGACCGGACCCTTGGAACGCAACCGTACGCGGTAACTGTGATCATCTTGTTCTTCAAAAATTGCCCAAGTTTTCACGACGTCAATTTTCCCAGGCATTGGCACCAAACTGGCGGTACCGGCAGCCCCCAAGTTAAACGATTTGATCGTCTCAGCGCTTAAAATAACGTGAGCGGCACCGGCGTCCGAAATGGTTAAGTGTTCATATAGGTATGCAGTTAAACGGGCAACTGGCAATGGCATTTCATCTTCCATTTGGTTGACAGCAACCGCATCAATGCCAGTAGCCATTAATTGTGCCGTAACCGTCATTGTATGAGGCCGCGTGTCGGAATATAAGAATCTGCCTGTATCGCCAACAATACCTGCATACAAAACTCGTGCGGCCGCTGCACTGACTGGCAATTCAAAACGATTGGCAAAATCAACGACCATTTCAGAAGTGCTAGATGCTTCTTCCTCAACCCAACTTAAATCGCCAAAAGGATCATCATCGGGGTGATGATCAATTTTAATGACCTCTTGCCCCCGGCGCCAACGTTGATCATCGACCCGAGGTTCATTGGCGGTGTCCAAAACTAAAATCAATGCTGAATCAAATTGATCGTCCTTAACCTCATCCATCGTTGCCAACCAGGATAGACCTGGCACTTGTTTACCGACGACAAAAATCTTTTTTTCTGGAAAGGCCTGTCGTAAAATCATTGCCAAACCAGTCTGTGAACCAACAGCATCCGGATCAGGACGCTGATGCCGGTGAATAATAATTGTCTGTTTGCGTTTGATATCATCAAATATTGCCTTTTGCACGTCCATCTTTTATTGGACCTCCACTCGTCTCGTATCTGCAAGTATAGCGAAAAAAAAGGTTAAACACAAAGTCAGCATCATAATCAATTTGGAGATTGTTAAAACGCACGATCTGACACCGGCGAAAATAAGGGTAGGCTTAAATTTTCAAACGTCAACGGATCCAAATTCGTCATGGTAATACCAAGAAGACGAATGCCTTTGCTCAAATCAGCTGTCGCATCAAAGATTTCACGGGCCGTTTCATACAAAATCGTCGCATCATTCTCAAAGTATTCATCTTGTGTTTGCCGTTTGGTTATCGTATTGAAATCCACATCACGGACCTTTAATACAATCGTTTTGCCATGCCGTTGCTGCGTCGTTAAATGCGCAACAAGATCCGTAGCTAATAGTTGCAACTGAGTTTCAACATCTGCTTCATTATCAAGCGGCACATCATACGTCTCTTCCCGTCCGATTGATTTTCGCGCCCGCTGCCATTCCACTGGTCGATCATCACTGCCGCGCACATGGCGGTAAAGACTATATCCCAGTTTGCCAAACTCTTGCATGAGATCCGGTTCCGACCATTGCAGTAAATCTGCGCCTGTCATAATGCCTAGATCATGCATCTTGGGCACCGTCTTTTTCCCAACGCCACGAAATTTTTCAATTGGTAGCGGAGACAAAAATGCCTCCGCATCTCCCGGCAGTACAACCGTCACCCCAACAGGCTTCGCAAAATCTGAAGCTAGTTTGGCTAAAAACTTGTTGTAAGAAATCCCTGTTGAGCATGTCAGATGGACAGTATCCCAGATTTCAGCCTGTAACTGATGGGCAAGTGCAACGGCTGAGTCAATATGACGTTTATTTTGTGTGACATCTAGGTAGGCTTCATCGAATGCAATCGGTTCTATGTGATCCGTGTACGTGTGGAAGATTTCGTGAATTTTAGCCGAAACCGCTCTGTACTTAGTGAAATCAGGCGTTTTAAAAATTGCCTTAGGTGCCAGTTGTTGTGCCTCTTGCGCACTCATTGCCGAGTGCACACCAAGTTTTCTTGCGACATAGTTAGCAGTGGTCACAACTCCATGACCACCAGTTTCTCGGGGATTTCGCGCGACAATTAATGCCTGGCTCCGATATTCTGGATGATCACGTTCCTCAATAGACGCATAAAAGGCATCCATATCCACATGCACAATCTTACGTTCAGCGTTGATGGTTAACGGGATCGTTAACAAAGTGCTTGCCACACAAATCACCCCCTCGAAGCTACTCATGGCTCTAATTTCTGCTCACATTCGTTATTCTTATTTTACCAAACGTACGTTCGTAACACCACAAAAAAATCGAGCAATCACATAATGTGTTCGCTCGAAATAATTACCGATTCATTTCTAACAATTATTCGCTGTCTTTGCCAGTGGCTTCGCTCGCAACACTGTCAGCTGATTCAGCAACACTGCTGGCTGCTTGTGTCGTTGCTGCACTTGCTTCACTAGGAGCCGCACTAACACTGCTGGTTGCTTGATCAGTAACCTTTGCAGTACTTGTTGACTTTGGTGTTTCAACGTGGTGAATTGCCTGCAAGTCGAACACAAGGTAAATTCCATCCGCATCAATTGTGACTGTTTTGTTTGCTTTATCTAATGAATCCACGACGCCATGCATGCCACCGATAGTTACCACACGGTCGCCAACATGAAGGCCACTCATCATTTCTTTACGTTGATCTTGTTGTTTACGGTTCGGACGCATAATGAAAAAGTAAAAAATCGCGACAAACAATACGATTAAGAGCGCCGAGCTCCATAAATTGCTGCCCTGGGCGGCTGCCCCAACTAAAGTCCCTGATAATGCACTTACCAATTTATCCACCTCATTCATTTATTCTGTAGAGTACTGTAACAGACTTTATGACACTTGCCAAACGAATCTGGCAAATTAGTCTCTTTTCGGTTCCGGTATTTTTAAATGTTCATACGCAGCAGCAGTCACCATCCTGCCCCGCGGTGTCCGTTTGATCATCCCGATTTGTAGTAAATAGGGTTCGTAAACCTCGGCGACTGTTTCAGATTCTTCACCAACATTGGCCGCCAAAGTGGTTAAGCCAACGGGTCCACCATTGTAGTACTTGATCATCGTCTGCAACAGTTTCAAATCCACTTCGTCCAAGCCTAAATCATCTACGCCCAGCACTGTCAAGGCATGGTTAACAATGTCAGCATCCACGGCGTCCCGATTGCTGACTTCAGCAAAATCTCTGACACGCTTTAACAACCGATTCGCGATTCGTGGCGTTCCACGGGAGCGGCGTGCAATTTCGTGAGCACCCGCCTTCACAATTCGTGTGGCCAATATATCCGCAGAACGTAACGTTATTTCCTCGAGGTCGGCTGTAGAATAATAATTCATGTGTTCGACAATGCCAAAACGCTCTCGTAACGGTGCAGATAACAAACCAGCTCGAGTCGTTGCACCAATTAAAGTAAATGGTGGCAAAGGAAAATGGACGGGATGAGCAGTCGGTCCCTGACCAACGACAATATCCACAAAAAAGTCTTCCATTGCAGAATATAACATTTCTTCAACGATTTTGGGTAAGCGGTGAATTTCGTCAATAAATAAGATGTCACCCGGCTGTAATTCATTTAACAAAGCAATGACGTCACCAGGCTTTTCAATCGCTGGTCCACTGGTCGTCTTAATGTTCACGTGCATTTCGTTGGCAATTACCATCGCTAGGGTTGTTTTCCCTAAACCCGGCGGTCCATACAGCAGAACGTGGTCTAACGACTCCTCACGCGCATTAGCTGCCTTAATGTACACTGTCAGCTGATGTTTGACCGTATCTTGTCCAATGTATTGAGCTAGCGTTGCTGGCCGTAAGGAACGCTCCAATGATTCTTCCTGGTCATCCGCTGGTTCATTTGACATCAGCTCATCATCCATAATGACTTCACCTCCTCGTTATTGCTCGGTCCTTCCCGAGCATGGGCATCACTCTTCTTAAACGTGCACCTGTCGCTCAAGGTCCTGTGCATAACCCAAAGCTGTCATCCTACAAGCAAACTGCGCTTGCACGCTGCCACCTTTACGTTATTGCTCGGTCCTTCCCGAGCTTCGGCATCACTCTCTTAAACGTGCACCTGTCGCTCAAGGTCCTGTGCATAACCCAAAGCTGTCATCCTACAAGCAAACTGCGCTTGCACGCTGCCACCTTTACGTTATTGCTCGGTCCTTCCCGAGCTTCGGCATCACTCTTTAAATCATACTACGCTTGCGTCAACAAACGTAGTGCTTGACTCAAATAAGCATCCGTTGTGGTCGTTTCATTATCATCAAGTTTTTTTGCGACCCGTTTGACGTCTGAACCACTATAGCCCAACGCAGTCAAAGCGGCCAACGCATCACGCAACGCAGCTGAGGTTGCATCCACTGGTGCCTCAACCTCAGCCTGTGTCGTCGCAATGCCGAGATCACTTAACTTACCCTGTAGATCCAGCACAATTTGTTGAGCAGTCTTTTTTCCAATACCTGGAAATTTGGTGAGGTACTTAACATCATTATTCGTAATGGCGTTAATCAAACCACCGTGATCTTCGTTAGCCAAGATAGCCAAAGCACTTTTCGGCCCGATTCCAGATACGTTTAACAATTTGAGAAATAACTGTTTTTCTTCGCCGTCAATAAAACCAAATAAATTAATTTCTGTGTCGCGAACAGCTTGATAAACATAAATTTTAACGTGTTTGTGCGCATCCTCTTCAAACCGATAAGGATTAGCTGTCTGTAGCAAGTAGCCAACCCCATTCACGTCCAGTACAACATACGCGGGCGTGACAACAGTTACGATCCCAATCAAGTATTCAAACATCTATCTTCTCCTTATTATCGCTCGAACCTTCCCGAGCTTCGGCATCACTCTGCTTAAACGTGCACCCAACTTCTGAATCCTGTGCATAAGCTGTAAGTCATGGCATTCGCAAGCCCGCCGAATGTTTCACCTTACTTCTTATTGCTCGGATTCAACCCGAAGTCGGGCATCACTCTGCTTAAACGTGCACCTGTCGCTCAAGGTCCTGTGCATAACCCAAAGGTGTCAACCCACAAGCAAAGTGCGCTTGCATGCTGCCACCTTTACGTTATTGCTCAAACCTTCCCGAGCTTCGGCATCACTCTCTAAAATTCATGCTCATCAAATTCTGCCCACGATTCATGTGAATCTTGAATTCGTTTGAACATTTTTTGCATATCAGCATTGGTAAAATGCACCACGACAGGACGGCCATGCGGACAATTAAACGGATTTTTAGTTTGCGCTAAATCATGCAGTAAGGCACGCGCCTGCCGCTCATCCAAATGATGATTAGCTTTGATTGAACGTTTGCAACTCATCATAATGGCTGTTTTGACGCGAAATTTGGCGACCGTTAGATCATGATCGTTCAAAACCCAGTCAACCATTTCTCGAATGGTCGCCTCCTCTTGGCCCTCTTCAAACCAAGTTGGATGCTGGCGCACAATGAAACTGTTATTGCCAAACGGTTCAAGAAAAAGACCCAACTGTTCTAACTTTTGCTTTTGGTCATTGATTTTCAAAACATCGCTAGTCGGATAATCCAACACAATTGGGACCAGCAAGTTTTGTAAATCCCGACTCACTTCACCAATTTTCACCCGATAATACTCGTATTTAATCCGCTCCTGGGCCGCATGTTGATCAATTAGATACAGACCGTCCTCCGCCTGTGCAAACAAAAATGTGCCATGCATCTGACCAATGTAGGTGAGCTCCGGAAAACGACGTTCGCCATTATCAGAAATACTCTTATCCGGTAACATTTCCGTATCTTCATTTGGCACGGGAACCTGGGCGGCCACCTCATCGTCAAACGGTGTGGTCTGATCTTGTGCATAACGCGCATCAAACGCCGCGACAGACGGTGTGGACATGTCATCGACCTGATGAACCACAACAGGTTCTAGCGACTGTGTTGGCAATGCATTCGGCAGCGTTGTCGATCCACCAGCATCTTTGTCAGTTTGTCCCTCAAACTGGCTGTTTTCTGAGCGTGAAACATGGGTCGTTGACTGCACGCCACCTGCCAGTTGCTGTGGTCGTGCATAGTGAACATCAACACTGGCATCCCGCGTCGTTGAAGCTTGATTTAACCGTTGTGCCAACGCATCCGAATCCAATGCACTTTCACCATGTAAATTTTGGTAAGCATCAGGGATTAAATTTTCCTGAGCAATGCGATTGTAGACTGCCTTGTCGATGAGTTCCGCTAATTGTGGTTCCTTGCTCAAGCGGACCTCTTGTTTAGTTGGATGCACATTCACATCAACAAGAACCGGATCCATCGTCAAGTACGACCTTGCAATCGGTTAACGGCCGACCATCAACTTGGATCCGTAGACTTAGAGTAACCCTTTTGTGAAAGGGTACTATTTAACCTAACGGCCAATAAT
>DMZB01000096.1 GCA_003482405.1 Lactobacillus sp.
TGCGTATGTAGCGCGCTAATGGGCGAGGTTGGCATAATCCCAGCGTTATTGAACAGAACATCAATGTCACCAAACGTTGTTTTGGCAAACGTCACCAAACTCTTGACCTCATCTGCATCCCGTACATCCACCGTTTGGTACGCTGCCTGGCCACCGGCCGCAGTGATTTCTTTAACGATTTCAGTGAGACGATCTGCGCGGCGAGCACCCAACACGACCTTTGCGCCATTTTTCGCTAACAAACGCGCCGTTGCTTCACCAATTCCTGATGAAGCACCCGTAATCACAACAACTTTATCTTTAACTGTCATTTAGTTCTCCTCTATTTATCTTCACTCAAAGCGTTATAAGCTTCGTCATCCACTGGTTCCAACCATTCAGAGGAACCAGTCGTAATGGCAATGTGACTGAACCAGCTGTCTTTAGTTGCACCATGCCAGTGCTTGACACCATCATGAATCGTAACGGCATCCCCCGGCTTCAATAATTGTGCAGGTTTGCCAGCTTCTTGATACCAGCCTTCACCGGCAGTCACCAACAAAATTTGGTAACCGTTATGGTGAATATGCCAGTTATTGCGGCAGCCTGGTTCAAACGTCACGTTAGCCACATTGACGTTAACGTTGTCATCGGCTTGAGCTAGTCCATTTAAATAACTTTGTCCAATGAAATATTGCGCGTAAGCTTCGTTTTTTTCGCCCTGTCCAAAAATATTTTGTGCATCAAATTTTTCGTTTGCCATAATTATTTTTCCTCCTCGTCGTCAGTCCAAATTTCCTTTGCGCGATTAAATGCTGACCATGCCTTAGGCCAACCAGCGTAAAAGGCTAAATGCGTGATTTCAGCAACGATTTCTTCCTTCGTGATGCCGTTTTGCTTGCCAATTCGCAGATGTGCTTCTAATTGTTCGGTATTGCCGGCCGAAATAATGCTGGCGATGGTGATCAATGAGCGATCATGCGCGGATAACGCATCTTCTTTTGACCAAACCTCACCGAATAAAACGTCATCGTTTAGTGCTGCGAACTGTGGTGCGAAGTCACCTAATTGTTTGCGACCTGCTGTTTGCTTTTTTGCCATGTTAATAACCTCCAATTCATAACTGTTTCCTTGAATTGAATTCATTAAAACACTTAAAGTGGACTTTAAGTAAAGCCTTAATTAAAACTTTTTTGACTAATTAACGGCATATTGTTGTAAAACGCCTTTAAATCAGTCATTTAGTTACCAAATTTATTTAACAAAAAACTGTCGTTTACTCTTCCACCAAGAAAAAAAAGGCCTATGGAAAAATCCATAAGCCTCATCTTCATTGCCCAAGCGATGTTGGGTGTAGTTTCATAATCTAATCTTCATGGTCCAAACTTGCCAAATAGCTTGCAAAATCCTCATCATCGCTGATATGGCCATCCGTTTTTCCTTGATACCAATCGATTTTATCGTTCAGAATGGTCAAACTGTGTTGAAGTTCCTCAAATTCTTGTAAAAAACGTCGACGCACACCCTTTAATAACTGCAACCGCTGATCAATCGTACTGTCACCTTCAGCGCGCCAGACCACATACTGTTTAAGCTGGTCAAGCGTCATGCCAGTACTCTTGAGATGCAGGAGAAACTTAATCCACTTGGCATCAGCGTCCGTGTAATAACGCAAACCATTATCTGAACGATGCGGTTTAACCAGCCCCTCTTTTTCATAATAACGTAGCGTGGGACTGGATAAGCCGGTGATTGTGGCAAAATCACCAATTCGATACTGCTTTTCTGTTGTTGAAACTTCTACTGGCATAATGAACCCTCCAAACTAAAAATAACTTAAAGCTGACTTTAACTCTAAAACACAAAAAAAGCCAGCCAAAAATAACTAACCCAATAGTTTTATCCATTTGTGCCAATCAATTCACCAATAATTGCTAATACCAAATAGACATAGCCCAGGATGCATCACTTCCAAATACGCTGATATTGCTAACCCAATCATGGTGCTAATCGTTTCTGTTATAAAGCAAAAAGCCACCCACAACGAGGGTGACTTTCTGATAAAATTTTGGTCCTAGCTTAAATACAATAAGTTCAGTTTTGTCTTCTCAATCCCAACATTATTCATTCGGTTTAGAATTTTGATGAGACTGCTTGCGACTCTGTTCATTTTTCGTTGTTGCCTGCGTCGCATTATTTGCGTCCTTACCATCGTCTACATGGTCATCAAAGTACGTTTGCAAACGCCGCAACTCATTGACCTGAGATTCAATTGACCCCAGCATCTCTGTTTGAATTTTTTGAATCTGCAACATGTTTGGTTGATCCTGTTGAATCATGTGATCGACCTTTGAGTGCAACACCCGAATTTCTTCTTCCGATTTTTGGTTAACATGATAGTCGTTCGCTGATTCCATACGATCATACTCGGCTGATCGATTCTGGCTCATCATGATGAGTGGTGCTTGAATAGCGGCCACCATACTCAAAAATAGGTTTAAAAGAATAAATGGATACGGATCAAAGTGCGCACCAAACAGATGCAATGAATTTACGATAATCCACAACAACATAATTAGGACAAAGGAAATAATAAAAGGCCAGCTACCCCCGAAGTGGGCAACAGCATCCGCAACCCGCTGACCAACTGTGAGTGAGTGTTCCAATTGTTGACGAACATCGACCACCTGATAGGTATCCTTCTGCAATACCCGCGTAAGCTTTTGATTCAGCTTATGATTTTGGCGGTAGTCCTTCGCAATCATCTGATCCATCTTTAATAATCGATAATGAACCAAATGCTCACTACAGATAAAATCTTGGTTTGTCGCCTTTGGAAAGTCGAGACGAATCAACGCCCGCAATGGACCATCCAAATCTTCTAGGAAAACACCGTCTACGAGATCATATTCTTTATGATCAACGAGACAGTAAACCGTGCCGTTAAATTCCTGCATAGACTAAAACACCTCAGTACATGCTAAATTTCACGTGCGGCAAAGTTCACAGCATGGGTTAAATATCCAGTTATGAAATGCAAACACGCGGGACCGTCATCACTCGTTGAACATATATGATAATCTGCGTCTGACATAAAACCCACCTGCCTTTCCTAGTTTGACTTGAGTTATTGCAACAATCTAAGTATAAATGACAGCGCCCATCTTTTTCAAGCAATCCTACCCAACTCTGAGCATTTTTTAATGTTCCGAGATAATAATTATCGGCCCGCCTAACTTTTATGTTGACGACAAATGATTACGTGCAAAAAACGTCACCGGGCAAATCCCGATGACGTTTCCACTGTCGTTTGTAAACGACACATTATTAGTTTTCAGATGTTTCTTCAATAACTGTTTCTGGTTTGCTCATTTGCCGTGCAAGTTTTACATCGCACAAAACCAAACCACCAGTCGTGATCAATAACAAACTAATCGCTAACAAGGTTTCCATAATATCACCTTCGCTTTGTCAGTAATTTTTAAGAGTATAGCATGCTTTAGTTAAAATACCTAACCTTTTGCACAAACTGCCACCAAACTTACATCACTGCCCGCAATATGGCCAACGAAACAACCCCCACGATCACAATCCATAGCAAGCTTTTCGTTATCACGGCCGTTATAACCGTTGGCACCGATGCAAACAGGTTTTCATAGTTCACACTCGGAAGATGTCCGAGATGTTGCGTAAATAAGTTTGTCACCCACAACGCTGTCATGATGGTAATCGGTACAAAGCTCAATAGTTCAACCACTAATGGTGGCAAACTATGATTTTTAAGCAATACAAACGGCAACGTGCGTGACAGCAGCGTCACAACACCACAGCCGACAATGGTTAACAGAACATAACTAGTAGAAAGCATGTTTGATCACCACCCCTGTTGCACAGCCTAACAGCGTGCCCACAATTAATAGTAAATTTCCTGGAATAAAAATCAGCCCCAGGTAAATAATTACCGCTTCAGCTAAAATCACAATTAGTTGCAGCGACTTAGCCAGAGAGCGGTCCGCAATGACTTGCAGATACAATAACCCGATAAACATTGCAACCAGCGCAAAGTCCAATCCCAAACGTTCAGGATGCGCGACCAGCCGTCCCAACAACGCTCCTACACCAGAAGCAATCATCCACGTGAAGTAAGCAATGAGGTTTGCTGTATTGAACCACTCAAATGTCATTTTGTGGCCCGTATAGTTCACCTTGTTCATGCTCAACGCAAAACTTTCGTCGGTGAGTAACGCCCCGATTGCAACGTTACGCCACATGCTGTCATGCTTGAAATATGGTGCAACCACTGTGCTCATCAAAATCATCCGCGCGTTCACTAGGAAAACAGCCACCATGATCGAGACAACTGGATTATGAGATACAAGCATACTGACCATGATAAATTGAGCAGAACCGGCGTATGTGATCGCCGACATGAGAATCACCATTAACACGCTGAGACCGACGGATTGACTGACAACTCCAAACGCCAATCCAATGCCAATGTAGCCAAACACGGTCGGTAACGTATCCTTAATCGCTGTTTTGATATCGAGTTCGCCTGTCATGAAGGCCATCACGTCCTTTTACTTTATTTTGTGGAAATTAACTCTTTCATCTTATCAGATCGACTAAAACTGTGGCCAGTCTTGATGGGCGGCCATCCAATCAGCACCCATGATGCCATACTCGTACTTGTCAAACCATTGACCATCTTGGTACAACGCCTCGCGGTCCACAACTTCACGTTTGAAACCAACACCTTCATAGGTGTGAACTGCGATATCATTATTGCCATTGACGCCCAGACGCACTTTGTACAGTCCAATCTCGAAAAAGGCATAGGCCAGCATGCAGTTAATGGCATCTGTGCCATAGCCGTGGCACCGCTCCGCCGGGTCAACGATGCCAATACCTAACTCACAAACCTGATTTTTTAATTCAATACCGTCAAACTCGATCCAACCAAGCGGACTGTCATCAGATTGTTTTCGAATAATCAGCATCATGGCATCAGCCGGTGTGTTGGCCAGCATTTTCACAAAACTGTCGTGACTTCTGACCGTCGCCAAGTCCCACTCACTGTTGCGGGCAAAGCCACCCGCCCACTGATGGGCCTGAAAGTAATCCGCATCCCCATCGCGTGCTTCCGTTAACGTCACTAAATTACCTTTTAAAACATCCTTCATTTTGTGGCCGCCTTTCCGTCACCAGCGTGCAACGCGCGCCATTCCGTTTGCAAAATACCGTAATTGTAGCGGTCAAATCGTTGTCCATCCTGATATAAGGCGGCAACATTCACGCCTTCTAGTTTGAAACCGACCTGTTCATAAATATGGATGGCAGCCGGATTGTTACCATTCACTTCCAAACGAACTTTATGCAAGTTAAGTTCATCAAACGCATATTTCAAAACAATTTGCAATGCGTCAGTGCCATAGCCATGGCCTTGCTGGCTTTCCACAATGGCGATACCAATGTCGCCACCGCGATTTTTAAGTTGCACGTCACTAAGAAAAATCGTCCCAACCGTTGCGTTTGTGTCATTAGTCCGAATCACAAAACCAAATTCGTCGGTTGCCCAGTGATCACCTTTGACGTCCTCTTTATAATCATCCGGCGTCCAAACCCGTGCCATATCCATCGGCAACTGTCTAAACCATCCGTCAGCCCACTGCTCCTGTGCAAATAATTCAGTATCGCCTTCGCGTAACTCTGTCAAATGAACTAACTGACCGCTCATAAAATTAGCCATGTTTATTCTTCCCCCATTTCAGCACTTAGTGATTGTCGTGTCGCTCTTAGCTCAAACACTTCACAACTCACTGTTAATTGCTGATTAAATTGATAACCCTTACGACTGCCCTCTTCTCGAAAAAATGCTTCGTGCGCCTGACGCCAGTAAGCCAAACTGCGATCACCCTCACCTTCGTGGTAAGCGTGTTCAGCCGAAACTTGCGCGTACGGCATCAATTCTGAGACGACATTTTGAATCACCGCCACTGGTCGTTTATACCCATCTAAGACAATGTCATATTGGCCGACGGTTGCATAATCATCCTCATCGGCGATATAAGCCGATGTGGTGGCCGTTTTCTTACCAGCAATCATCAAATCCGCCAGTTCAGTGGCCATCTGTGGTGTAGATCCGAACGGCCAGGCGTCTGGTTGTGGCAACTGCTTGTGGATCAAACGGCAATAAGCTTGCCAGAAATTCGTGATTTGTTGATTGCTTTTAGATGTTTCATTATTCATTTTGGTTCCTCCGATGTGGAATGTCGCGTGTTTAGATGTTTGAAGGTCGACTGCATGGCCAGCTCTAAATCCTAACCTCTGCCCTGCTACACAGCCATAACGCGTTCCCAGCCCTTGAAGCCTGTGCATACCCTAAAGCCAACCGTTCATAAGCAAAGCCCACTTATAAACAGCCGCCTTCACGTTATTGCTCGGCTTCACCCAGGGCTGGTCACGCTCAACAAAAAAACGCACCCAGCTTCCTGCCGGGTACGCTTGCACCATCACGACATTCGTCTGTTAATTAACGTTTAAAAAAGTGCGCACTGGTCCCCTTAAACGCAAATACATACGAAATTGTAAATGCATTGGCAAACCAGTTTGCAAACGTTAAAACAGACATCGTCAAGGCCCCTTCCTCACATGAGTTACCGAAATATGGAACTTCTCGAGCTTCGGCACCACTCTCATAAACGTGCACCCAACTTCTGAAGCCTGTGCATAAGCTGTAAGTCAAGTCATTCGCAAGCCCGCCGAATGTCTCGCCTTACTTCTTATTGCTCGGCTTCAAACCGAAGTTGAGCAGCACTCTTTCATAAACGTGCACCTGTCGCTCAAGCCCCTGTGCATAACCCAAAGCTGTCAACCCACAAGCAAAGTGCGCTTGCACGCTGCCACCTTTACGTTATTGCTCGGTCCTTCCCGAGCTTCGGCACCACTCTTAAATTATAATTAGTTTAGCATTCTCATCAGTTTTTAAGCAAGACCTTTTTATATTTTTGCCAGCACACTGACCTTAATTATCAAAAATTCGCTAATTGCATTAAGCAAGCTCTAATTCGGTTTATAAATATTGAAAACCAAACCAACAAAAAAAGTATCCAAACCTATCAAGATCTAGATACTGCATAAATACATCAATTCCCAAAACCTGCGAATTGCATCAACAGGCAGCGCCTTTTCTCTCCATATTCTTAACACTGGCTAAATTTTCAGTCAGCTAACATTACGATTTTATGCGCTTCAAAGTGTGTCAGTGTTAACTTCTTGTAAGTTCGATAGTGAATGTTTCTACTCCCCTTACCAACAACGTGTTTAATCCACGATCAAAATAGCCAATTTCAATCACTTCATACGGTGCAATCACTTTATCTGCAAAATTTAACGAAAGCGCATTACTGCCAGCAAAGTAATAAAGATGTTCTGACTGCACAAGACTCGTTTTCGGTGCGTTTGCTGTAATTTGTGTGGGTAAAGATTGGTAGTACTCATTTTCACCGCTTCTATCAACCGTTAGTGTTAGGGGAACTTGCGCTAATACTGCCTGTGCAACTGGATTATCGATTAATGTTACGGTAAACACCTGATTCAATAATGTGAGTTTTAGTTTTGGCAGATTGTAAAATTAATCCGAACGAAGTTCGCAAAAAAGACTAGCTCTTCGCTAGAATGGTGTTTACCACAAACACATACAAGCGAGGAAGCTAGCCTTATGACCAGTATAACTTATTCTGAACGCATCAAATTAGAAACATTATTACATCTAGGATGGACCCAAGTAAATATTGCCCAGAAGCTTCAACGAGCGCCGTCAACGATTAGTTACGAACTGACACGTTGTTCGCCATATACCGCTGACGCTGCACAAACTAACGCTGATTTGTGCAGACGCCGTTGTGGTCGAAAGACAATTCTAACGGGGGTTCTCAAGACGTTGATTTTGAATCATCTTAGGTTAGCTTGGTCACCTGAAACGATTGCTCACTACGTAAGTACGTCGACCAAATCGATTTATAATTGGTTGAATCAAGAATTGCTCGAGTTCCCACTTGAGGATTTGCTTGAACATGGTCTCCGTCATAAACGACGGCTTGACCTTCGGTCACGCTACAATCAGTTTCTTGGTCGGTCCATTGAACAACGACCCGAGGCGGTCACAAAAAGAATGCGCCTTGGTGATTTTGAGGTTGATACGATTGTTGGACCACGAGGACAAGGGAAGGCTTGCTTACTAACGTTAATTGATCGAAAAACACGCTTCTTTTGGGCCTACTGGCTACCTAACCGAACGAAAACTTCAGTAAATGTTGCCTTAGAAAGGTTTTTAACAACCTTCAAAGGACGTGTCCATAGTATTACGGTTGATCACGGACTAGAATTCACGGATTTACCAAAGTTAGAAGCCACCTATACGGGTCTTAAAATCTATTATTGTCATGCCTATACCCCTTCTGAGCGCGGTAGTAATGAGCGGTTTAATCGAACGTTGCGGTATTTTTATCCCAAGGGATCTTCGTTGGAACACATAAGTGTTCCAGAACTAACATCAACGTTGTTACAAATTAATCAGAAGCCATTGAAAATTTTGAAGTGGGAATCTCCGTTCCAGAGGTTGTTAGCTGAGCTAACTGAAAGCTCGGATTAAATTTGCAATCTACCACAACTTAAGATGGTTGATGTTAGTTTAAGGGAACGTAACTCGGTTAAAAGATTGTGAATTGCCCTGTCCTTTATACACATCTGACGCTGCCGACGACCTA
>DMZB01000067.1:0-2409 GCA_003482405.1 Lactobacillus sp.
GTGAATTTCTCATAGGCGGCTTTTGGTGTTATATGAGCTAAGGACCGCGCTAGGTCGCACGTTTATGGTAACTTCCTGTCCGCATGGTTTTTGTGGTTAAAGCGAAATTGCCTGTGGCCGCTTATATCAACTGTCAGGCCACTCACACCTTGTACGTCAAATACTCGTTCAAGAATTGCGCAATGTGTTGCTTATAGGTTTCCGGGTCGATCCAGAAACTTTCGGCATGCGTGGCGTCTTTCACAATCCACTTTTCTTTTGGACCCTGGGTGGCGTCATAATTAGCTGCCAACATTTCGGCCGGCACATAAATATCTTTTTCACCGTGAATAAAGAAAACTGGCCGCTTATTATGTTTCAGTTGTGTCACTGAAGAAACCTGATTCAAATTAAAGCCTTGTTTGTGGCGGTTAATTGCGTTCACCGCTGGCAAAAACGGATATTTGGGCAAATGGAAATTCCGTTTGAGCAAATAAACCAACTCGTCATCAATACTGGAATACCCACAATCGGCAATGATGCATCGAACCTGTTCCGGCAGTGTTTCGCCGCTCATCATCTCCACCGTTGCACCACCCATCGAAACACCAAAAAGCACGATTCGCGCATCGCGACCAGTCTCTTCAATAACACGATTGATCCAATCAAGGTAGTCCAATCGATCTAGCCAGCCAAACGTAATGTAGCGGCCCGCCGATTTCCCGTGTGCCCGGTCATCTGGCAGCAAAACGTTATAGCCTAGCTGATGAAACATTTTCGCGTAACTTGCCATTGTTTCACCGTTTCCCTTATAACCATGGGAAATAATCACGGTGTCAGTCGTTGGTTCATCAGCCGCCAAATAAGTCGCCGCTAAACGCTCACTGGCGTCCTCTTCATGTAAATACCAAGTGGCGGTCGGTTGTTCACGTAACCAGTTCACGTATGCATAATAGGCATCAGCGTATTTTTGCTTGTCCTTTGAAGTCTCCGGCACTTTATTCACGCGGTTAAACGCAAATCGATACAACTGTTCGGAAATACCAGCGACCCCAGTGGCTAGGACAACTGGTGCGGCAAGCCCCATCATCGTTCTCTTTTTCATTTTCAAAACTCCTTCGTACTCATACAATCATTTATGCAAATGCCAACGCAAATTCACGACCAGTCTCATTATGATGAATGCGGCCAGTTTACGCTGACCACCATCACAATCAGTGTGGTGGCGATGCTGATCAACCAGCACGCGCCAACCTGACCCCACGTTTGCCAATAGCCTGCACTGACTAAACTAAACACCGATAATAGTCGTAATTGAACGGGCCAGTCAAACATTAGTCGTCCCGTGGCCAATATCAAGGTTGGCCCTAATGTTAAAGCGACCATCCACCAACCAGTGGTGATACGTTTTACATGATGCAGGCCAATGCCCCAAAAGATGCTTTGTCCAGCTAATACCAATGGTAATACGCCTAACTGAAATTGCCAGTATGCTGACCACGAAAACAACACGTCGTGCGCCAACAATAAGCTACCCAGCCCTAACAAGATCAACTGGTTGAACCCTACGACTGCCACATCAGCAATAAACCCAATACCGATTGTCATCAAAAAGACTCGTAAACGCGGCTGGGATTGCTGAGGTTGTTTGACAGTAGCTAAGACACCATTGGCCACCCACAATGACAAAAAGAACACGAAACCACGTGTTTGCGCTAGGATAGGTAGGAGCGTTCCATATTCAACATGGTGCAGTGACGCCAACCAGAGCACCAGCAGCAAGGGTAGTAGACCACTCAATGCAATGAGCCACCAACTCGAATGCCGCCTTGCCATTTGGTTAAATACACCAATTATCGTCATCTGCGCTCACTTCCCATCTTTTACTAACATTTTATCAGTAAATGGCGTATAATTTTTTGTTGAACTTTTATTATATCTCGCAATTATTACGTTCTATTTTAGCGCTAATATCGCTGGTTTCGAATTGTGGAATCAGCAAAGAGGAGGCCTTTTTGTGTCAAATTCAACATCTGGATTCAAAGTGGTCGATGCCAATGGTAAACCGTACAATCGTTTGCTACTCGTCATCACCATGCTTATCGGGACTTTCAGCACGTTCATTGTGCAAACGACATTGACGACTGCTTTCCCGACATTAATGCGAACCTTTAACATCGACGCTGATTCAGTGCAGTGGCTGACTACCGGATTCATGTTGGTCATGGGCATCACCATTCCCATTTCAGCCTTCTTGCTTCAGCGATACAGTTCAAAATCATTGTACTTGACTGCCATGGTTATCTTTTTTATCGGGACCTTTATCTGTATGGTTGCACCAACGTTTGGTGTTTTATTAGTTGGTCGACTTATTGAAGCCATTGCCGTTGGAATCACAGCACCCACTTTTCAAACAACCATGCTCACCAT
>DMZB01000067.1:2526-9117 GCA_003482405.1 Lactobacillus sp.
CGGGCCGACGCTATCTGGGTGGTTATTACTTAACTATTCGTGGCGCGCTTTGTTCATGGTCATTTTACCCTTTCCAGTGATCGTCTTTACGTTAGCGCTGTTCACCATGCGAAAGATCTTTCCGACGCGTAAAACAAGTGCCGACTGGTTATCAGTTGCCCTATCCACCATTGGCTTTGGTAGTATGCTCTACGCGTTCAGTAGCGTTGGTGCCAGTTCATGGACCGCGCCTAAAGTTTACATCACCTTAATTGTTGGGGTGATCTTCGTTGGCCTCTTCATTTGGCGGTCACTTACCATCGAAAATCCGCTACTGCAACTGCGCGTTTTCACTTCACCAATTTACACACTATCAGTCATTGAAGTCGCCGTCGTTAACATGGCCATGATGGGCGCTGAAATGGTCGTTCCTTTATATATTCAAACTGTCCGCGGCGAATCCGCCTTTCATTCCGGACTGATTCTGCTTCCTGGGGCGCTAATGATGGGGATTATGAGTCCCATCACCGGCCGTATTTTTGACCGCATCGGTGCCCGTCGTTTAGCAATCACCGGTATGTTCTTGCTTACTATCGGGACTGCGTTTTTTGTCACTTTGACTGAAACGACGCCAATTATTTTCATCACAATTATGTACACGATTCGAATGTTTGGGATCTCCATGGTCATGATGCCGACAACGACGACCGGGATGAACGCTCTTCCACTGAACCTGATGAGTCACGGGACTTCCGTCAACAACACCGGTCGGCAAGTCTTTTCATCCATGGGAACCGCAATCCTAATTTCTGTTTTAACAAACGTTACCAACTCACACATGCCGGGTAAATCATTGCTCAAGGCCGCCCCGTTAGCCTACCGAGACCATGCGTTGAGCGCCACTTTGTCTGGTTACCACGCAGCCTTTCTCACCGCTACGTTGTTCGCGCTAATCGGTCTAGCACTCGCCTTTCGCATTAAACCTGGCAATTTAAGGAGGCGCGGCTAATGGTCATCTTACTTTTGATTGTCTCAACAATCGGGCTCTTCCTGGCGGCCGTGCTGATGAATGGTCGTTTGCGACACTGGTTGATTGGTCTATTTCTCGTCATGTTTGTGGGTATGATTGGCTTGCTGATTGCTAATGATAATTATCATTACGGCATGGTTAAAGCACACAGGACAAACACCGTGACATTAGTGACCAGTGCGCCTGTCAAGACTGCCCGAGCATTAAACGTTTTACTCTATCAGCCACTGGGTAACGGGTCTGAAAAGGTCTATCTCTATCGTACAAACACTTCACAAACGAAACCTCAGGCTGTACCAACCAAAAACGCTGGTACGACGTTAACTCAAAATGCACGGGTTAAAAATGCAACGCTCACTGTCAAAACAACGCGTTGGCAATTTCGTAATAGCTGGCAACACGTATTATTTGCCTTCGCAGGTGAACAAAACACAGTTGCTCACCGCCATTACCAATTCCGTTTGCCACAAAGTTGGTTAGCGCTGAGCACCACCCAGGCCAAGCGTCTGGCAAACATCATGAAATCACCTGCACGACAACGCGCAATCAAGGCGAACGTCGCCAAGCAGATGATGCAAGCCTTAAAGACGCGTCCGAACTTGTCAGCTACCAAAAAAGCACAGCTTGAGCAAGCTGCCACGCTTAAGGCCATTCAAGCACAATTGAAATAACTTCAACTAGAAATCCTCATCGTTTAGGTCATAATTTGCCTAAGCGATGAGGATTTTAGTTTACATGAAACTGTTTAAAAATTGTGCAACCGTGATTTATTGTAATGCAGATAATTCGACAAGATTGCCGTCTGGATCACGCAGGTAAAATGAAGTCATGGTCCCTTGCGCACCGTGCCGAATAACCGGTCCAGTCTCCACGTTAAGGTGTCGCTGGCTGACCCAGGTGGCTAATTGAGCAGGTGTTTTATCCGTCATTAAGCAAAAGTCACCACTGCCAAATGTTGGTGTCCCAGCGACCGGTAAATGCGGCTGATCCAATAATTGCAGATTGATTTTTTGATGTGCTGAGAGACGAATTGCAGTACGTCCATCTTCAAATTGCTCGACATTAAGGCCAAGTTGATCCTGATAAAAGCCAACCGTCCGCTCAATATTAGCAACCGTTAACACAAAATGGTCAATTTCAAACGCACTCACTTTTTATCAGACTTCTTCCCGTTACCGGCGTTCTTCTTGGTCGTCGAAATATTTTCCTTGTGGTCACCGATCTTTCCCTGCGCGCGCAACTGATCAAGATGCTTGTATAAAATACCTTCACGGACACCGTTTTCTGAAAAAATCACGCGGCCAGCATCCAAAAATCGCATAATCGTCACGATCGGCGTAATTCCTGCAGCGATAATGTCGGCTCTATCCTTTGATAATCCAGGAATAGCTTTTCGGTCGGCTAAATTGCGCTCGATAATATTGGCATAAACATTATCGACCTCAGATACACTCATTCGAAAACCATGGACGTCTTCATAATCACTGACATTTTTTTCTTTGCGGCGAATCTTTGCCAACGTTCTGTTTGAGCCACCCAGAGCCACCAACGGTAAGTTTTGCCCGCGTTGTAACCACCACAAGCCATTAAATAGACGCTGTACGCCAGTCGATAGCCGGAACAAATCCACTGCGGCAAGTTGGTCGACGCCATGCTTTAAAAAGGTTTCTGACAAATTAACTGATCCGAATGGTAAACTGACCAAATTTTGCTCACGTCCGTTTTGAACCAGTACCAACTCACAAGAGGCACCACCGGTATCCATGATCACGCAATTCGTGACCGGTAGCGTGTTGATGACCCCTAAATAATCATAATGGGCCTCTTCTGTGCCAGAAATCACTTCGATATTGAGTCCATGAACTTCTGTTTTGACACGTTCCAAAAATGCCTGCTGATTAGCTGCACTCCGCACTGCAGCAGTCGCTACCGCCTTCAAGGTCAGATGGGGTAGTTTGGAGTATTCTTCATAAAATTCCTTTAATGCCGCAATGGTTCGATCCATTGGTTCCTGTTGTAACGCACCGGAATTCTTCATTCCTTCCGACAAACGGACAAACTGTTTGTTCATCTGACTGCGTTTAAAACCACCATCGTCATCAATCTCTGTCACTGTCATTCGGCATGAGTTAGAGCCTAAATCAATGACCGCAAAATTTTCCACTGGGAACCTCCTTCTTATTGCTCGGCCCTTCCCGAGCTTCGGCATCACTCTTCTTAAACGTGCACCCAACTTCTGAAGCCTGTGCATAAGCTGTAAGTCGTGGCATTCGCAAGCCCACCGAATGTCTCGCCTTACTTCTTATTGCTCGCCTTCAACCCGAAGTTGGGCATCACTCTACTCATGATCCACGTCGGTGTCATCATCGGTGTCGAAGTCGCCTGCTAGTGGGCGCATCAATGGTTCAAATGGCGTTTGTGGCTTCTCGTCAGATGATTTCACGTCTGCTCGAGCACTTTGTTCTGCCTGTTCGATCAAACTGGCCTGAACATCAAGTGGTGCCAACCCACGGCGATCAACCTTTTGCCACGTACCGTCTGCGTGTAAGACACGTGTTTTCACAGTGTCCCGCCACATCTGGTCATAGATCTTGGTGACCTTTTCCTTGACGTCATCCTGCAAAACTGGGAAAAGTAGTTCGACCCGACGACTAATGTTTCGTGTCATCAAGTCAGCAGAAGATAAGTAGATTCGCTGTTCACCATTGGCATAAAAGTCGTAAATACGGCTATGTTCAAGCAAACGGCCAACGATTGAATGCACCGTAATGTTGTCGCTGACGTCCTTAATACCGGTTCGCAAACAACAAATACCCCGCACGATAATATCAATTTCAACCCCCGCGTGCGACGCGCGATACAGATGCGCGATAATTTCCTGATCGGACAGCGAATTCATTTTCATCTGAACGTGGGCAGTGCCGCCGTCCTTTACCACTTGAATGGCCGCGTCCAGTTTTTCATCGATAAAGTCGCGAATGCCCTCTGGTGAGATGTGCAGTTCGTGGAAAAACGGCGGCCGTGAATAGCCGGACAACATGTTAAAGATGTTAGTGGCATCGATTCCCATGTCGTTGTTAGCTGTGAACAACCCCATGTCCGTGTAGAAGTGAGCCGTCGCATCGTTATAGTTCCCGGTTCCCATGTGCATGTACCGGCGAATGCCGTTTTCTTCTCGGCGAACGACCAGCGACAACTTGCAGTGAGTTTTCAGGCCAATCAGGCCATAAATAACGTGACAGCCCATCGTTTCCAATTTTTTAGCCCAATGCACATTATTTTGTTCATCAAACCGCGCTTTAACTTCTACCAAAACGGTAACCTGTTTCCCATTTTGCGCCGCCTGTCCCAAATAACGAATAATTGGTGAATCACCAGATACCCGGTACAGGGTCATTTTAATGGCCAACGTGTCGGGATCACTTGACGCTTGGCGAATAAATTCAACAACGGGGTCAAATTTATCGTAGGGGTGCTGCATCAGCCAATCATGTTGACTGATGGCATCAAAAATGTTGCTCTGAGCGGACAGTGCCTTAGGCTGGTAGGCCTTATACTTTGGGTATTTCAGGTCATCATGCCCGTTTGTTTCCTTAACCACATGCTTCAAGAAGGTCAGGTCGAGCGGCCCTTGGACCTCGTAGATGGCAAACGGTTCAACGTTGAGTTCCGTGGTCAATCGTTTCAATAATTTCTTACTGATACTGCTCTCAACTTCCAATCGGATCACGTCCCCGTGCTCCCGCAGTTTCAACTGCTGCTGGACCTCTTTCAGCAGGTCGGACGTATCCTCTTCAGCGACATCCAAGTCCATGTCCCTAATCACCCGAAAAGCGCTGCTGGATTTAATTTTGTAGTTCACAAACAGCTGACTCACAAATTCTTTGACCACGTCTTCGATTAAAATGAAGGCATTATCGTCATCGGGCAGTCGCAACACCCGCGGAAAAACATCCGGGATCTGCAGTGTGGCGTACAACGGTTCATCGTTGCCGCCCTTCTTTAGCTGAATTGCCAAATTCAGGGTGTCATTTGCGATAAACGGAAACGGTCGTGAGCTGTCATCTGCCATGGGCGTCAGAACCGGATAAAGGTCGTCATGAAAATAGTTCTTAATGTACTGATATTGTTTGTCCGTTAACTGTTTGACCGTTTTCAGATGGATACCTAATCGTTCACAATCCGGCAACAGATTGTCCAACGTCTGGTACTGCTTGGTCAGCTGCACGTGAGCCTTTTGGTTAACCGCTTTTAACTGTTCCTCAGCCGTCATGCCTGACGCCTCTGGTTCCGGGTAGTTGACCGCCGCCAGTTTAGCCAGTGACGCCACCCGTACCATGAAGAACTCGTCAAGGTTACTCTGGGTAATACTTAAAAAAGATAACCGTTCCAAAAACGGGCTGGCCTCGTCACGGGCCTCTTCCAAGACCCGGTCGTTAAAGTCCAACCAGCTGAGTTCCCGGTTCGTGTAGTAATCAAAGTTGTTATAGTCGATTTTCTCGCTCATGTCGAAACACTCCTTTATCTGTCAGTGTTTTGCGCCCCAAATGCCACCCTGAATATCACCTGTCAGACGGTGACTTATACTCACCTCTTATAATACCGCGGAACGCCATTGTTTTTCCCGTATTCTGTACTGGAAATTTTTCTGGTGTCTTTCGATAGCGATGAAAGTCATAGAAGACGTTCGTTTCGACCCGAACGCCAGCGAGTGAGGCGCTTTAAAAATCACAGGCGAGGCAACGTTTTTGCCTTGTATTTTGAGCTTATGTATATTATAAGATTATTAAATTAGAAAAACCGAATTCTTTCCGATTCTCAAGACGGGCAAACTTCGATATAATAAAGGAACGACTATTGAGAAAGAAGGGATGCACCTTGCTCGTGAAATTCTTGAACATCGACGTTCCAGATCGCTAATTTTTTATTTTCGGAAGGATGATTATTTTAATGGCAAACGAAACAGATTCAATTTCTAATAAAACCCCCGACGCGCCGCAGGAAAACACGGACGCCGGACCCAGTCAGCAACAAATTTGGGCGCAGACAACGACCGCATTGGAAGAACAGTGGCACACCAACTGTGAAGATGGATTAACCACCCAGGAGGCAAAGACCCGTTTCAACCAACAGGGGCCAAATGAACTGCAGGCGAAAAAGCCATCCAATTTGTTGCGATTCTTAAAACAGTTTAATAGCAGTATCATCTACATCTTGGCGGCTGCAGCCATCATTACCTTTCTGCTGCATCGGTATTCGGATTCAATCGTTATCGGGCTTGTGATCATCGCCAACGCCCTGATCGGTTATTTCCAAGAAATTTCGGCGGACAACGCACTGGATAAGATCAAGGAACTGCTGGTCTCTGAAAACTACGTTATTCGCGACGGTCAAAAGGTTGAGCTCCCCTCGCGTGAACTCGTTACCGGTGACCTCGTTCAACTGGAAGCCGGTGATTCGGTACCGGCTGATATGCGCTTAATTTCTGCCGATAACCTGAACATTCAGGAATCCGTCCTGACAGGGGAAACCAACTCGGTCGAAAAAACGGAGGATCCGCTTGAAGCCGCTAGCTTACCGTT
>DMZB01000330.1 GCA_003482405.1 Lactobacillus sp.
TTCAACTGCTTTGATAAATTTATCTCCGCGAACTTCAAAACTCGGGAATTGATCCCATGAAGCATTGGCTGGTGATAATAAGACCACGTCACCGGGCGCACTCAACTTGTACGCTTCAGGCACGGCAGCAACGGCATCTTCAGCAAAATGAATTTCCGAAATGCCAGCCTTTTTGGCTGCATCTGCCAGCAGATCCTTCGTTTGTCCAAACAAGACGACCGCTTTGACGTGCGTCTTCAAGTCGTCCACTAACCGATCAAACGTGAAGCCACGGTCCAACCCGCCAGCCATGAGCACCACTGGTTGTGTGAACCCGCGTAACGCCATCTGTGTGGCTTCAATATCGGTTGCCTTAGAGTCGTTATAAAACTTACGGTCTTCGTAGGTCAGCACATATTGGAGACGGTGACGGACGCCGTTAAAGTGGGCCAGTGTCGTTGCAATGGCCTCGTTAGTTTGACCAGCTACTTTGGCTGCTGCCAAAGCAGCAAGCGCATTTTCCACATTTTGAATCCCAGGGACGTTAATCTGGTCCACTGGTAAAATGGCTTCACCACGCCACATGAGTTGATTATTAGCAACATACGCATCTGTTTCAGGTGCACCCTTACGTGACACTTTAATGATTTGCGCTTTAGATTGCTTTGCCAATTCATGTTGTTCCGGCAAATCCCAATTCATCACCAAAAAATCATCAGCGGTTTGGTTCATCGTGATCCGCATTTTTGCAGCCACATAAGCTTCGCGGCTACCATGCCAATCAATATGGGCCGTGTACATATTCGTGATCACTGCGATGTGTGGATGAAGTGTCTTGATGCCAGTGAGCATGAAGCTGGAAAGTTCAGTGACCATCACATCATCTTTGCCCAATGTTTGGACGACCTGACTGGCTGGGACACCGATGTTACCAGCAAACTTAGCCTGTCCAACGGTCCGCCCCTGGTTGAGCATTTCTGTAATCATGGTCGTTACCGTTGTCTTACCGTTGGTCCCAGTCACGCCGATGAGTTCCGCGTCATTGACTTGCGCTGCCAGCTCAACTTCTGTAATAACAGGGATGTCACGCTTTTGCGCTGCTTGAATCAACGGATTGGAATACGGAATGCCTGGGTTCTTGACAATCAAACTAAAATCTTCATCTAGTAACGAAACTGGGTTACTGCCGGCAATAACTTTAATGCCATCGTTCACTAATGCCTTCGCGTCAGGATTTTCGTCAAACGGTTTGGCATCGTTTGCTGTGACAAACGCACCCAACTTTTTCAATAACCGAGCGGCATTCACACCACTCTTTGCCAGTCCTAACACTAAGACCTTTTTGTTTTCATATGTTGTAACCTGTTTCACACTAATCGCCCTTTTCTCTTCTTTTTAAATCCAGTCTGATTAAGCCTTCGATCGTCAAAATATTGATGTTTTGATGGTCACTGTTAAACCTATGTAATACGGGCAAACACCCGCGTTTAAATCACTTATTTAAAGGTTACCACATCGCCCAAACGCCGGTAACTGCCAGAACAGCGCCAACCGCCCAGAAAGTCAGATCAATGCGCCATTCGCCCCAGCCATCCAGTTCAAACTGATGATGAATGGGCGTCATCTTAAACAGTCGTTTGCCATGCGTAATGTGATAATAACTGACCTGGATCATAACTGTTGCTGTTTCAATTACAAACACACCACCGACCCACAATAAGGACAATTCGTGATGCAATAACAGCGAAACGGCAGCCAAAGACCCACCTAATGCAAGTGACCCCATGTCACCCATAAAAATTTTAGCCGGTTTGTGGTTCCAAATGAGAAATGCGGCTAACGCGCCGACAACAGTCAGACAAAAAATCATGACGCCATATTGACGCTGATGTTGCGCAATGATGCCGTAAGCTAAGAATGCGATGATGGACAATCCGGTTGCTAAGCCATCCAACCCATCCGTCAAATTGACGGCATTTGAAAAACCGATTAGCCAAATAATGGCAAACAGGACATAACCCACACCTAGGGGCACATTGCCGATCAACGGCACATGCAGGTTCATTGAAAAGCCTTCATATGAGAATACAATCATGAACACAATGGCACCGATGATCTGCCCCAACATTTTTTGCCAGGCCTTTAGACCATCATTTTGACGATTGAATACTTTGATGGAATCATCCCACATGCCCAGTAGGCCGTAGAAAATCAGGGTAAACAGTAAAATGCCTGCGCTACCATCAAGCGCATGTTGCCACAATCCAACAATGAGTGTCGCAATAAAGCTTGCGCAGATAAACATCAGACCACCCATGGTCGGCGTCCCATTCTTTTTTTCGTGCCAACTCAAACCTTTTTCCCAGATTGTTTGGCCTTCACCATGCGCTCTGAAATAGCGAATCAAAAATGGTAAGAAAATTGCGGTCACTGCAAACGCGATGACAAGCGACCAAATCCAAATACGAACTTGCATAACACTACATACCCCTTAATCGGCCATCCAACAAACGACAGCCCGCTTTCTTTTCTTTGCCTATGCCGAACTTCAACCCGAAGTTGGGCATTACTCTTCTTAAACGTGCACCTGTCGCTCAAGGTCCTGTGCATAACCCAAAGCTGTCATCCTACAAGCAAAGTGCGCTTGCACGTCGCCACCTTTACGTTATTGCTCGGACCTTCCCGAGCTTCGGCATCACTCTTCTTAAACGTGCACCTGTCGCTCAAGGTCCTGTGCATAACCCAAAGCTGTCATCCTACAAGCAAAGTGCGCTTGCACGTCGCCACCTTTACGTTATTGCTCGGACCTTCCCGAGCTTCGGCATCACTCTGCTTAAACGTGCACCCAACTTCTGAAGCCTGTGCATAAGCTGTAAGCCAAGTCATTCGCAAGCCCGCCGAATGTCTCGTCTTACTTCTTATTGCTCGGCTTCAACCCGAAGTTGGGCATCACTCTTTCATTTTACACGAAAACACGCAGGGTGTTACTTAAATTTCACGGTGACACCAGTACCTTCCTGAATCGTTTTGCCCGCTGGTAAACTCTGGCTGGTCACGTATCCGCTACCTGATGTTTGCACTGACAAACCGGTCAGCTTTGCGAATTCAAGGACATCGCCCATGGACCAGCCGTTCATATCAGCCATGGTCAAATTATCACCAGCCCGCAAGAAGATCCGCTGGTTGGTTAACGTTCTTTTGCCTTCCGCCGGTGATTGAGCAGTGACTTTACTGCCATCCCCAATCACGACTGGTGTTAAGGATAAGTTGGTAACTTGCTGTTTAGCGTCATCCACGCTCGTGCCGACCAGTTTAGGCACTTTAGTGCTTGTCGATTTGCCCGGCAAAGCGGTGTTCTTATCCATCGCCAACGCCTCGGTCATAACCGGACTGAAGACATCATTTTCCCACTGTGTAATAATTTTATCCGGGACTTTTTTCGGTTGGTTAACCGTCACGTACATGAGGTACCGTGGATTTTTGGCCGGCACCATGCCGATTACAGAATTTAGTGTGGAATCCATACCATCCATATACTGACCATTACTTCCGACCACTTGGGCCGTCCCGGTTTTAGCGGCAACCTTGTAACCGGCGATCTTAAAGTCTTTTCCCATTCCATAGGACTTATAAACATAGTCGGTCATGTGCTGACGCACTTTTTTCGCCGTGCTGGCACTGATTGGATTGCCCACCACGGTTCGTTTGCCGCGATACACAACCTTGTTCGTGTTAGGGTCGACAACCTTATTTATATAGTAAGGTTTGAGCATTTTGCCGTTGTTTGCAATCGCTGTATACGCCTGCATCAATTGCATTGGCGTTACTGTAATCCCCTGCCCAAACGCAGTGTTAGCCTGCTCAATTGGCTGAGAAAATTGCATCGTCCCATGTGCCTCGTTTGGCAATCCACTATCGGTGGACTTCAAGAAACCAAAGTTTTGAATATACTTCTTCCAGGTTGCAGCCCCCATCTGTTGTTCCAAATGGGCCATGGCTACGTTACTGGATAAATCGAACCCTTTAGAATAAGTAATGGTTCCCCAACCAGCAGGATTCCAGTCAGGCACAATTGCGTTACCGATTTTATAGCGGCCAGATTGATACGTGTCATTGCCCCTAAAGTTCCCAGAGTCAATGGAGGCAGCCAAAGACATACTCTTCATGGTTGAACCAGGTTCGTACGGATCAGAAACGAGTAAATCATTCCACTGATCACTTAACCCCTGCATATTGGACGCATTGAAGGTTGGCCGTTGTGTAGCCGCCAAAATTTTACCGGTTTTGGTGTCAATCATCATGGCAACCATGTTCTTTGGTTGCAACTTGCTGTAGAGAATCTGCATTTGATTTTCCAGTAAGTTTTGCAGGTCCGGATTTAATGTTGTGTAAACATCATCCCCGTTCTTTACACTCTTCTTATTCCGTTGTGAATTTGGCAACGTGTAGCCAAGTGAGTCGTGCTTGATCTGCTTAACACCGTTCTCGCCGGATAGCTGTTTATTAAACTGCTGCTCAATCCCCATTTTACCGATTAGCGAACTCGCACCGTTGGCTAACGTTGTTGGCTGCGCGTAGCCAATCATATGGCTGGCAAAAATACCGTTCGGATACAACCGGGCACTCTGTGTCGTAAATGAAACCCCGTTTAAATGTGCCTTCTGAATGGTTTGTTTGGTCGCTACCGACAAGTCTTTGCCGGCTGATCCAAACTCCACTTGAAACGTGTTTTTATTGGCGGGGGTTAAAATTTTTAAGATTTCATCCGCATTCATATTCAGCGCTTTACTCAGCACGCGGGCAACTTTGTCCTTGTTGGTCACATAAAGTGGCTGACCACTTGTTGAGACCTGATGCTTGTTGAGCACGGCATACACCGTGTAGGTATTCGTGTCCATGGCGATTGGATTGCCGTCTGCATCGTAAATCGTGCCCCGCTTAGCATGGATCGTCTGTTGTTCTGTATAAAGTGCCTGCGCTTGTTTAGACAAACTCACATTTTGCACATGCTTGCCAATGGCAATATAAACAAAACGAATGCCCAGTAAGATAAACACCACAAGAATTGAGACAAGCAGAACGTTACCGAAGTGACGTCTATTTGAACGGGTGTTATCTGAACTGGACATTCGTTTAGGATCTTTATTCATTATTTACTGACATTCCTTATGTTTTGGCTGGTTAAGGTCAATCCATTTTTAGTAGCCACAGCATCTAACCGCGAGCGACTAGACAACTCACTAATTTCTTGAGTGGCAGATGCGTTGGCATTGCTTACACGGGTTAACTGCGTCTGAGTCGTCTGAAGGTTACGTTGCGCATTCGTGATTTCAATGCGTGAATGAATGATATTCACGGCGAAACATACGATAACAATACCACAAATTGCGCCTAATAGAATCTCGAATCCTGAAATTGGTAACCGTCTTTGAGAAACTGCAGGTTGCTCGGCTGTTTTGGGTTGGCGTAACCGTTCTGCGACACTAGGTTGTTCATATGGTTGCGATTGTGCTAAATTTTGGGCCATGTTAATCAACTTCCTTAACTATGTAAAAGTCTTGTGTGAATTTTGACAAGCGACATTGTGTATTTGTTGTGTTTATTTTGAATATCAGGTTTGAAAATAATGCGTTAGCTCACGTTTAATTC
>DMZB01000173.1 GCA_003482405.1 Lactobacillus sp.
ATGTTTCACGTGAAACAATGACTTGGAGAAGGCTTCAGCAACGCATGTAAAGACGCGCTGCTGAAGCCTTTTGTTATTGTTCAGATTAGAAACAAAAGTAAGAGAGTCGTTGCGGATTTTAAAGACATTACCGACAACCTGGGTCATGACTGCAGACAGTTTGGGTCACATGTTTCACGTGGAACATGTTGGACGGCTATACTGATTTAGAATGACCGTTTCAAAAGAAACAAAAGTCGTTTATTCGGCGTTGTGTTCTGAAATTCGGATGTCTATGACGACATTTTCGACACCTGTCTCATATTATTAGCACAGTGCGTTTTATTAAAAACAGCTGTTCAAGATTCTTACAAAAAGTAAGTCAAAATACGTGACCTTTTAATTTCTGAGTTTTACAATGTGCACAGTAAATCAGATTCAGGTTACCACTAGCCTTTATCTAGTGAGATCAGTAGATTAGGGAGCGAAGCACATGACTAAAATGATGGCGGGTCAAGCATTAGTAAAAACGTTGGCTGATTGGGGAGTCGATCACGTGTATGGGATTCCTGGAGGGTCCATTAACCACACTGTCGAAGGCCTCTATCTTGAGCAAGAAAATGTCAAGTATATTCAGGTACGTCATGAAGAGGTCGGTGCGATTGCGGCCTCCGCTGACGCCAAGTTTACCGGCAAGATCGGTGTTGCCTTTGGTTCAGCTGGCCCTGGTGCGACCCACCTGTTTAACGGGTTGTACGATGCTAAGATGGACCACGTGCCATTACTGGCAATCGTTGGCCAAGTTGGACAGGATTCAATGAACACCAACTACTTCCAGGAAATGGACGAGGATCCTATGTTTGCAGATGTTGCCGTGTTCAATCGCACCGTAACGACTGCTGACCAGCTTCCATACGTCGTTAACCAGGCGATCCGTGAAGCCTATCGTCAAAAGGGTGTTGCCGTCGTCACCATTCCAGAAGATCTGTCCGCAAAAGAGATTGACTACGAGCCTGTTAAGACACCAGTTACAGTATCGAACACGTTTACACAGGTCATCGATCCAAAGGCGGTGTCAGACACCTTAGCCATGATTAAAGCTGCTAAACAGCCGCTGTTTTATATCGGAACTGGGTTGAAAGGTGCCCGCAAGGAACTGGATGCAGTCTCTGAACGCTTTAACATCCCCGTGATTTCCACCGTTCCTGCAACCGGCGTAATGGAAACCGACCACAAAAACTACCTTGGCACGAATGGCCGTTTGGGTGGCAAACCTGGGTTTGAAGCGATGCAACATGCGGATTTAGTCTTATTTATTGGTTCTGAATATCCGTTTGCCCGCTTCTGGCCAAAGGACGTTAAAATCATTCAGGTCAACGACAATGCGTTTGATATTGGGAAGGTTGTGCCAATTGATTATGCTGTCATTTCCGACGGTAAAACGTATCTTCAGGCACTGCTTGACAGTGGTGAATCCTTACCAGAAACCGACTGGATCAAAACCAACCGTACGAACCGGGACAACTGGCTAAAGTGGTTGGACGACCGGGCTAGCGATGACAGCAAGGGCCTTGAGCCAGAAGCTGTGATGCGCAAAACGCGTGAGTTAGCTGGTCCAAACGACACGTATGGTGTTGACACTGGGAACGTTTCCGAATTCGCCGTTCGTGGTGTTAAGATGACTGAAAATCAGAAGTTTGCTATTTCCGGTCTGTTTGCCACGATGGGTTACGGGATTCCTTCGGGTCTCGCAGGTGCCCTCAGTGTTCCCGAGGGACAGTCTTGGAGCTTCTCTGGTGATGGCGGCTTCTCAATGGTCGTTCAGGATTTAATCACGGAAGCACGTTATGAACTGCCTGTCATTAACATTGTCTTTTCAAACCAGCGTTATGGTTTCATCTGGTATGAACAACAAGAAACTAAACAGCACTTCTACGGTGTTGATTTGACCGATGCGGACTGGGCAAAAGTCGCTGAAGGCCTCGGTGCTGTTGGCCTGACTGCCACCAACCTCAAGGAATTGGACGTTGCGTTTGATAAGATCAAGGATCTCAAGGCAGCCGGAAATAAGAAGCCAATTGTACTAAATGCCGTCATTGATCCCGAAGACCCTGTTGCAGCTGCCTTCATGCCGCTTGATCCAAAACAGTTCGGTCAAGACACCGTTGACGAATTTGCCAAACATTATGGTATCGACACCAAGACCCAACCATCGCTGGGAGAATTGTTAAGAGGATAGAGCGTGAACAAACTCGGGTGAGCCCGAGCAGCAACTAGAAAAGCCCTTCGTATAGGCGGACTCTGCCTATATGGAGGGCTTTTCACGTCGTGTGCAGTGACTCAGAGGTGTGCACGCGTTCACGACAATATACAAGCAACACTTGAACACACAGGTCACGCCCCTTCCCAAAGCATAACTATCCAAATCAACTCACCAGATTTAAATACAGATTTGAACTCGATTTAAATTTCCGGATTTCAACTCACCAAAATTGCGTAATTCTCCCCACCCACCACCGCAAAATGTTATAGTTAACTGGATATCTTTTTGGGGTGAATATATTGAGTTACACGATCCACACAATTGAACCTGCCGATTATCAGGCCGCCGCTGAGCTCTTAAAGGCGGCTTTTGCATCGCCAAAAACGACCGCTTCGTTTGAGCAGCAACTAGCTACACTACGTCTAGAACGGACATACGTCTCCGGCTTCGAACTGGTAGTCAAAGATGACAACAATATTATTGTCGGATATGGCACGCTTTCTGACGCCTTTATTCAGGGTCAGCCAATGGCAAAATTAGCCGTTCTCGAGCCACTAGCCGTTTTACCAAGCCGGCAAAAACAAGGGATTGGCCGGCAATTAGTTGACGAACTGGAACACCGTGCCTTTGTGCGTGGTTACCAGGCCGTTATTACACGTAATTGCCCGGATTATTTTGTCTTATTTGGCTATGAAGCAGCCAGCAACTTTGACATTCGAGATAATCAAACAACGGCCGATAAGCTTGCATTACGCGAGCTTCGTCCCGGCGCACTGCGTCACACATCTGGCCGTTTAAAGGTCTCAGCAGCGTTAACAACCGCCAAAACGGACGTTGATTAAAGTCTTTTCGATGATTAATAAAGTAGGGAGTTTTTAGAATGGCAAAAGTGACAGTTGAAGAAGTAGCAGATCATTTACGACAAACTTTGGGGCATGTTGCCACAAGCGAAAACACCTTATTATTGACGCGCACGGCGTCCCATATTGGTGCCTATCAGCTTAGCCTGACCCAACTTCAGATTTTGCGTTTCATACTGCAAAGTGATGATGCCGTCACAAATAGTCTTTTGGCTGATACATTTGCAATTTCTAAGCCGGCTGTCACTAAAGCCTTGCGGAAACTCAGCAAAGAGCTACTAGTCGATACGCACACGAGCGAAACTGACCGACGGGTGACGACGTTAGCACTAACATCTGACGGAATGACACTCGCCCGCGAATACCAAGAAATCGACCGTGAGATTAACGACACCTATCTTGGAATCGCCCAAAAATTTAGTAAAGGCGATCGTAAGACCATTTTGAAATTTCTTGAAACAGTCGAGGGTACGCTGCAACAAGGCCTGCCATTTTAAAAGAAAGCACCTAAAAACAGGTCAAACACGTGAAGCGCACTTTGCGATAGTCCCTTCACGTGTTTGACCTGTTTTTGTGTACCTTCAAATTAACGGTGGCAAAACTACCGTCGTTCCTTCAGTCGACGATTAATTTGCCGTAAGGTCACCAGCTGGTCCAGTGCTAAAAATACCCAAACTAACACATAAACAAGTAAAAATGACCAAAGCGCATTTTGAAACATTGTTTGTAACGTAAACCAATGGTTGATCAGACCCATTGCCGCAACCAAGACAAACGTGCAAACGGCGTGAATGACAAGCTGAAGTGTCCAACTGATACGATCCGTTTGGAAAATCAGTGACAGCAAGCCAATCAACATGCTGACGATCAAAACGCTGGCAATTTCAAATGGCGTATATCGTGGATCGTCGGCATGTGGTAATAACCCGTAGATCAAGTAAATCGTGGATCCAATCCCCAAACCGTACGACAAATGTTGAAAAATAAGTTTCATTTCTGCACCTACAATCCTAAGTGATGTTTGACGTCAACCAGATACTTACGACTCACATTTTCCTTCTGCCCAGTCGTCATAATGGCCGTCATGTTGCCGGAAAAACCACTTTCCAGAGCTTTTAAATATGTCAGATTGATAGCCACACCACGCGATATTTGAACAAAATCCTGATTTTGTAACTGATCTAAAACGCGATACAAACGTTGATGCGTCGTGTATGTGTGCTCCACGGTCACAATTTCCAACGTGTCCCCATAGACCTCCAACGCCACGACTGTTTGCTCGGGAATCACACTGATACGATCATCTTCATTTGCCGTCAACACAGTGTGCGAATCCTGCTGCTCACCAAAACGGCCCAAATAATCCATCAACGTGTGTACTTTTTGTCCGTATGTCGCCGCGGTGACCGTCACTTCCAGCGCATCAGGTGACAGTCGATCATCACTTTCAAATTTTATCTTCATATTCCATCACACTCATTTAAATTTGAATTAATTGTACCGCAACCGGTGTTGTCGCACGCGCTCAACGATGATTTTTGCCATAATGAGGCAGACGGCCAGGACACCAAACAGCATTAATATCATGAATTCACTCGCAAACGTCGTGTTAATCCCATGAATGGTGTACCCAACCCCCAACTGCGATTTAAAGGCTGCTTCCATACTGTCGTTTGTATTTGAAAAAACTTTTTTCATGGGTTCATTCATCAAAATCCGCCGAAATAATCCGGCACTGTACGCACCTGGATAGAATTTAATGATTGTTTGCGCAAAGTGCGGTAACGCACCAATTGGCATGTAGATGCCACTTAAAAACCCACTGGCCGTCGCAATAATGCTTTCTAAGGTTGACCATGTGTCGATTGATTCGATCCATGCTGCGAGCATGATACTAAGCAGTGCCGAAACAATGGTATTGATACAAATAAGAACGAACACCTTGAAATCGACAGCTAAACTAAAGTACACCTTGTCTGCCAAGCCAAAATACAGGGCATCGATGACGTACACCACAACCTGCATCACAATACCAATGATGACAGCACTAAAGCCGTATGCAAGTTGCCGCCTGAATTCACTCACAGGGGCCACCTCAAAATCCAGTGCGGCCTTCGTTTGATCAGTGACGTACTGGCGAGCACCATCCAAAGTGACCGTGACAGCTGTTACTGACAGGGTACCGCCCATCACCCAAGGATCTAATAACCGTGTTGGATGGCTAACTTGATGCCATTCTGAAACCATATTTTGTTTTAAAAATACAATGTATAACCCAAGTACAATAAGTGTGCTCAAAATCGAAAAGAACACGCCAACACGGTTTCGAAAAAATAATTTCACGTTACGTTCAATAATTGCTGACATCAGCGTACCTCCCTGCCTGTTAGTGCCAAAAAGACATCGTCCATACTACCCTTACGAAATTCAAAATCTGTGTACGACTGCCGATACCGGTCAAGAAAGTCGACAACGTTACCGTTTGCCGGAATGCTCGCCTGAACGACCTTTGCATTTTCATCCATTCGTGCGACCCAGTCCGATGGCATCTGTGCCATCAGCGCGGTGCAATCGTCGGACCACAATTCCAGTACACCATTTGCAAACTTCATCTTTAGTTCATGTGCTGTTCCATGTGCAATCAACTGGCCATAGTCAATAATGTAAACGTCATTGGCCTGCTCAGCCTCTTCCAAATAATGCGTGGTCAAAAAAATCGTTAATGCATCATCTGTCTGCATCTGTTTCAACATTGCCCAGATACTCGAACGTGTTTGGATATCCAACCCCGTCGTCGGCTCATCTAAAAAAAGCAACTTAGGATGATTCAACAGCGCTCTGGCAATATCGACACGCCGCCTCTGCCCACCAGACAGGGAACCGTACGTTTGCCCGGCAAACTCAGTGGCGCCAACCTTATCAATTACGGGCACCACATTTGCAACGGCCTGTTTGCCATACAAACGGGCACGGAGCAGTAAGTTTTCCTTAACTGTCAGCGTATCGTCAAGGATGCTTTCCTGAAAGACGATACCAATGTCTTGTCGAATTGACTGAACATCAGTCGTTTGATTAATCTCAACAGTCCCTTCACTTACAGGTAATAACGAGGTCAGCATTTTAATGGTTGTGGATTTACCAGCACCATTAGGGCCAAGAAAAGCCACCAGTTCACCGCTTTGAACCGTTAAATTCAGATCTGCAACCACCGTGTGTTTACCATAACGCTTAGTTAAATGGTTCGTTTTTAAAATAATCATCCTTCTCATCTCCCATGTTGCCATGATAGTCGGCAGCCAGGCCAACGTCCCTCGTCCATCGCTATGTGGTTAAAAAAGACCGTTAAGTGGTTGCCAACTGACCATAAACTTTACTAATTGGGTTCTTGTCACAGACTTTATTAGAAAAAGATGATAAAATAAGAATTTGATTAGACTATTTGTTCCTAAACAAATTTGAGGGGCTTAACATGGGGTTAATTCAGGCATTTTTATCTTTTTGGCGCAACTACGCCAACTTTCGGGGACGTTCAAACCGCAAAGCTTTCTGGGGATGGCAGTTTTGGCAGGCGCTTTTTCTGTTACTTTTTTTAATTCCAATCACGTATGCTGTTCGGGATTTTTTGTCTTCTATTGATGCCGATCACGTCGAACTATCACTTGGCCTCCTAGAGACGGTAGCCTCTTCATCATTACCATTATTACTATTGTTGGTTGGCTACGCGCTAATTGCACTATTACCCTCATTAAGCTTGGCGGTACGTCGATTACATGATGCCAATCGCTCAGCAGGCTGGCTCATTTTGAATATTGCTGTCGACTTGGGCTTACTAGGCATTTATTTAATGACAAGAAGCCTCAGTGCGGACAGTGCGCTCATTTTTGCGAGTGCAACCGCAACGATATTTATTCTGCTTAGCATCGGCTTTGTGTATCTATTACTGCTTCCTAGCGAAACTAAGCATAATCGTTTTTTTCCGACAACCGTTGCACCTACAACATCACTCAATTACTAGCTTCAAAACAATATTTATTAAGGTTAAGTGTGTTCACCAGTGATCGGACATCCCTGACATCTTCCAGTGGTACAATTTACACCAGAGTGTGAACAAATTGGAGGTGCTAATAATGTGGCGTCAGTACTTGGAACCAATTCATGTGGCAGTCATTTTATTTCCACTTTTAGCAATTGCGATGGCGGTCCCACTGTTTGCTTATCACTATCATCGCTATGGTGCCATTTCACGCTGGCAGGTTTTCGTTAATTACAGCTTTTACTTTTATCTGTTGTGTGCTTATTTTTTAATCATTCTGCCGTTGCCTTCTCGCGCATCCGTTGCTGCATTGACAACGCCAACTCACAACTTCCATCCGCTATTGGTGTACTATACTTTTAGGCAGACCGGATTCAGTTTACATAATGCGGCCACTTGGATTCCGACTTTGCATACGTCTGGTTTTCAACAGCCGTTTTTCAATGTGATGTTAACCATTCCGTTTGGTTTTTATTTGCACTATTATTTTAAGCGTGGTTTTTTCACCACGATTTTGCTGTCGTTTTGTTTGAGCTTGTTTTTTGAAGTCACCCAATTAACTGGGTTGTATGGTTTGTATGTACGACCGTATCGTCTCTTCGATGTGGATGACCTAATTCTCAACACGACCGGTGGTTTCATTGGTTGGTTAGGCGCACCACTATTTTCCTGGTTGTTACCGAGTCAGGAACGGATTGCAAACGCTAATGCCAAGCGTGCCCACCAAGTCGGTCTCTTACGTCGCTTCACAGCGTTTGCCATCGATATGTTATTTGTTGGGACTTTTACGGCCATTTTCGCTATCGGCATCATGGCGTTTGATCATCACCCAAATGTGTGGTTACTGCTTATCGTCGGTCTGATTTTGTTTGTATTCACCCCTCAGGGCTTATTTAATGGCACCACAATTGGGTTGCGGGCCGTTTATCTTCAAGTTAAATCGACCAACTGGCGAACCGCTTCTTGGACTCAAATTCTTATTCGTAATCTGACTGTTTATGTACCGTTGATTCTGATTGGGATGGGATTACAAACCATTTTTAACATTCATGGTCAACTTACCTCATTTGGATTAGTTGGCACATTAACTGTCTTATTAGCCCTGATTTGTTTAGCCGATATTGTTCTAGCAACACTAGTTCCAACCTATCCCTTGTTATTTGAACGATTAAGTCGAACCACAACGATCTCATCCTTTGTTAGTGCAGACGAGACCTCGACTCCTGACCCATTAGCTTCAAATCACAAAGCCAAACCATCAGATACACCAACGAAACCGTACACGACGCGCTCTGCTCGTCATCATTAACGTTAAGGAGTCCTCATATTGTTTTCATTATCGCAAGTGACTAACTTTTTAATCTTTTTTCCAGCTGTCGTTTTCATTCTCACAGTGACCCTCGCCATTTTTGGGTATCGCCGCGATCCCCGGCGGTTGCTAAACTCTTGGTATATCGTTATCGGTACCGTCATTTTGCTTGGGATGCCGATTATTTTATTGGCATCATTATCCGATACACATCAGCTTGGCTGGTGGATTCTTGGCGTTTTGGCATTTTTTGCCTTAGCGCTCGGTTTGTTTGACTGGGTCATGCTGATCAACTGGCATTTTCGCCCGTTGCGTAAACATTTTCGCGCTTTAACGATTTTTGCCATTGTTGTCGGATTGGCACTTGCTGCACTGCCCTTTGTTCCCGCCAGCGTTTGGCCTAACGACTTATTGACACCGATGAAATATGTAAACACCGCGCTGACTCTGTTGGGCGGTTATATGTGTGTCACCATTGCTGACTTTCTGGTGGCGACTTGGACGTACCCTCGACAAACGAAACTACACGGCGAACATTACGTGATTGTCCTAGGAAGTGGCTTGCATCACGGTAATCAATTGTCGCGGCTATTGCAAGCGCGCGTTGACACCGCCATTCAGGTAGCCAGTGTTGCCAGGGACGAAACTGGTGAATGGCCGGTATTGATTATGTCCGGTGGGCAAGGTGCTGATGAGACCGTCACAGAAGCCTCAGCGATGGCAGAATACGCGAAATCACAACATTATCCCGATACCGCGATCCGTTTGGAAGAAAAATCCACGAGTACGTTTGAAAACTTTCAGTATTCACTTGATGTTATTCATGAGCCCCATCCAACGATTGAATTCGTAACGAATAACTTTCATGTCTTTCGTGCTTCGATCTTTGCCGCCATGCTCAAACTCAATAGCCGTGGGATTGCAGCGCCAACGCATTCGCATTATTATCACCGTGGCCTGATTCGTGAATACGCAGCCCTAACTTGGTTGCACAAAACGCGTCATTTACTGGCGTTAATATTGATTATCGTTCTCACAATCGCAATTCCGTGGTTTTATGGCTAATGGAATTGTCACACATACTCTAATTTACTGAGGCCAATTATGCTGACACCAATTGAAATCAATAACAACTTTGAATGGGTCGACGTTCAGGATGAAACCGACGCGGAACACCGCCGTTTGATTCAGAGCTACAAACTAACCGAAGAAATGTACGGCTACGCAACCGACCCTAGCGAACGCGCTCGCATTGAGTTTGACAAAGAAGCGGGCATCTCACTGATGATTTTTAATGTCATTACAGATGTCACGGATGACTCTGCAGAAGCGGCAACGGCGCCCGTGGGCTTTCTTTTTAAGGGCAAGCGTGTTTATACATTTACCAGCGGCGACACCAACTACGTTCATAACCTTGTCATCAATTCCAATTCGACCCTCAAATTGCCGCCGATCGAACAGCAACAACCGATCGACGCAATTTTGGGTTTGATGTACAAGCTGACGACCACTTATCTCGACAAAATCAACAAGATCGACCGGCAACGGGCTGAGATTCAACACAGTTTGAAGACTAATCCAGAACACAGTGCCATCAACGATTTAATGGACCTGGAAACCAGCCTGGTTTATTACTTGACCGCCCTCAAAACAAATACCGATATGTTAAAGGACCTGCAACGCACGCCGGTCGTCCCGGTTAATGCGGACCAACAAGAGCACATCACAGATATTCTTGTTGAATCACAACAGGGGCTTGAAATGGCCCAGATGGCCTCGGACGTGGTTGAACGTGTTTCAAACGCTTACTCAAACCTCATCGACAACAACTTGAACAACACGATGAAGTTTTTGACCGCCTACTCGGTCATCATGACGGTGCCAACCATCGTCTCAGGCTTTTTTGGCGAAAACGTTGCCCTGCCGTTTGAACACAATCCATACGGCTGGCAGATCACCATCCTGATCATGATTTTCCTTGGCGTGATCGTGTACCTCATCCTGCGGCATTATCATTTCTTTGACCGCTAGAAAATGGAACTATAGCAAAGTGGCAGTTTTGAGAAACTAAGTCTTAACTAAAAATCACGCATTCCAAAAAAATGGGATGCGTGATTTTATATTATAACAAGTTAAACTCCACACTACTTTAAAGTCGACATGTCGATGACATAACGATAATGCACCTTACTGTCTAAAATATTCTGATATGCTTCTGAGACATCATTAATACTAATCATTTCGATTTGTGGTTTAATATCATTTTTCGCCGCATAATCGAGCATTTCCTGTGTCATCTTGATGCCACCAACGCTTGAAGCCGTCACAGTAGCTTGGTTTCCAAAAAGGGAGAATAAATTAAAGTGGACATCTTCACTAGGAATGCCTACGTAACAGAACACACCGTTAAGCTTTAATAAAGGTAAATAATTATCTAGATCCAAGTTAACAGCCAACGTATTTAAAATAAAATCGAACTGACCAGCCATCGGTTTAAAATCAGCTAAATCCTTTAAAATTTCATAGCTCTTGGCTCCAAATTTGTGTGCTTCATCGCGTTTACTTTCAGAATGACCAAATACCGTCACTTCCGCACCCATTTTGGCTGCAAATTGAACTGCAATATGTCCTAATCCGCCAAGCCCGATGATTGCAACTTTACTAGTCTCGTTAATTCCATATCGCTTGAGTGGGTTATAAGTAGTGATTCCTGCACATAATAATGGTGCGGCATCCGCTAATGAGAGTTGGTCAGGGATATGCAAAACAAAATGGTCTTTCACCACAATTGACTGGGAATATCCGCCTTGAGTCACAGTACCATCGTAATCTTCAGAATCAAACACGACTATCGTTCCTTTTTCACAAAACTGTTCCTGACCCGCTTTACATGCGGCACACTTCCCACAAGAATTGACAAAACAGCCGACACCAACCCGATCGCCAACCTTAAAGGCTGTAACCTCTGCACCAACGGCTGAAACAATTCCTGTAATTTCGTGGCCAGGAACCATTGGAAAATGAGCGCCTTGCCACTGAACCATGCTTACATCACTATGACAAATCCCACAATACTTTATATCAATTGCTACATCATTCGAACGCAGACTTCTTCTCTGAATAATGGTTTGCCCGAAAGATGTAAAATCACCTTTCACTTTAGCTTCAAGGGCCTTAACATCTTGTGCCATTCAACATTTCCTTCTTTCACAGTGTGTCAATCAAACAAATTCATCTAATCCTTAGTTACGATTAAAATGAAATTTCAAATCAAGCAATGGGCATACTGTAAACCTTAATGTGCACTTTAAGGCAATCGTTTTTTGATAAATATTTAAATGAGACGATTTTCTGGATCTAATACTAACGATTCGGATAATAATATTTCGCTGTACAAATCGTATATCTCATCACTGGCAACTACATGCTTTAGTGCCAAGCTGTGCAAGTACTCGCGTTCTGCATCAAAGGCCTGCATAAGTGCACGACGTTGCGCCACACTTTGGAGTGCTGAAATGTTCTCGGCATGCCGACTGACATCTTGCCATTGACGATAAAAAGAAAACATTGTATTTTCTTGGACTTGATCCTGTAAATCATAGACAACCACTTCACGAACGTCATCGCTCAACGTCATATCATTGACAGTTTTGATTCCAATATCAACCATTTTTTTACGCATTTTCTGTTGTCTCAGAGATCGCTCCAAAAGATGAGTGTCTAAAGGTAACCATAGTTTAAAAACAATCGTCGGCGTTAACATACTTAAAACGATCACAACAACTTCGATTAAAACGATTTGGTTATACAATGACTCGGATAATAGGCCTCCCACTGAAAAGGTCATGGCCAGCGTTACTGTTCCGCGGACGCCGCCAAACGCAAATAGCCTAGCAGAATCCCAACCGTATCCATTAATGAATTTAGCGTATAGGCCTCTAAACATAATCATTAATAAGTAAATTGAAATTCCAATTATTAGCCATTGCCAATTTGTATTTGAGAAAAAGTAGTTGCTGGTGAAAATTCTGCCCAAATTCAACCCAAGAATAACAAATACACTACCACTCAAAATGTTTGACAAAAAATCACCCAGTTCCAGCCCCAGATGCATCTGCCTTGGCGAAGAAAACCTACTCCGGTTGGCTTCACTGTTATTTACCAATCCAGCCACAACAACCGCAATAATAGCTGAAACATTAGCCTTTTCAGCCAATTCGTAGACAACAATCGGCGTCATTAAATAAATTAAATTCTGTGCATAAATTGAATTAGCACGTGAACGGACAATTAGCTGACGTAAGCTCGTGATTAGTATAGAAACCACAAGTCCAACGACTATCCCGCCGCCAGCGGAATACAGTAAAGAACCCGTGTTTTTTAAAAAGCTCAAGTGACCCGTTTTCTGCCATACTATTCCTGCCTGCAACAAAATTAGGCCGGTTGCATCGTTGAACAGTGACTCCATCGACAGTTGATCATAGATTTTGGATGGAAAAATACGACCGTGAACGACTGATTCAAGTGCTGTTGCATCGGTCGGCGTACAAATTGCGACAATTATTAAACCAACAGGCAAAGTTAACAGAAACATTTTAGAGACTATCAACGTTACAAATAAGGCCGATACAATTCCTAAAAGAAACGCACTTCCTATGATTTGTTTAATACGATGGCGCACAAACAAAATTTGGGTCCGTTGACCTTCGAAAAAAAGCAATGGTGCCAGTACCAGTAACATGAAGAATGCATTATCAAACTTGGGAACCAACTGGTTAGTAAAATTCCAAGACCCGATTCCTATCCCAAATAACAAATTGAAATATGTACTTGAGATTCTAGGAGACCACTTTGAAATCAAATCGCTAATCGCAACCGCAGTGAAAATGACAAATAAGCCACTAAAGGTTTCCATAATACTAACATCCCCCAAATTTCAGATAGTTGATTCAATGCAAGCACCTGTGCAGTACTAATAATAGTGTCACTCACTCAACCAATAAACCAGGTTCATCAGGATAAAACATGATCTAAAGTTCGTCGATTGAAAAAGTAAACGGCCCAAATCAGCGGTAGCGTAATCATCATCACGGGATAAAACCACATCACGGGCAAGGCACTACGAATTAAGCCACCAATAATCGGACCCAAAGCCATGCCCAAATCCATACCGATATAGAAGGTACTGTTGGCGAGTCCTTGCTGGCTCATCGGCGCAATGAGCAAAGCGGTAGCCTGACAAATTGAAAACATTAACCCGTATCCTGCTGCCAACCCGAACGCGGCCAACAACATCCACCAATTGTTAACCAAATGGGTCAAGGCAAGCAGTCCAACCATCGTAAAACCAAGGCTCGCATAGAGGAACCTACCAAAGGCCACGGAATCAAACAAGTTCTTCAAAGCTAATCTTAGCCCCAGTAAAATCACCGCGTAGATCGGAAAAAAGCTACCAACGGCAACTGGCGTATGTAAATCAGCAACGTAAGTGACAATGTATGCCTGCGTGGCAAAATACGGTAAGGCAAAGAGCATGATGATCAACGAAACCGGCAGCACTTGTGGTTGAATGATTCGAGGCCTGTGCTTAACTACTTTTACTTCAGTTTTCGCCAAGGGTTGCCCATGATCTGAAACTAACTGCACAAGGCTGATCATTAAGACGCTGGCGATGGCGCAAGCAATAAAGGCAGCGCGATACCCGACATGTTGATACAGATATATCCCAAGTGCTGGCGAAATTGCCATGCATAATGCGTTCATTAATCCATACATACCCATGCCCGAACCCATGTTTTTGCGTGGTAATAAATTTGCCATCCATGTCGCCATGCAAACCGTACAAAGTACGTAACCGACCCCATTGATCACACGAATTAAGATCAGCTCAAACCACCCGGTTGTCAATAAGTAGCCGATCGCCGCCATCAACATCAATCCCCCGCCAATGGATGACAAAGTAAACTTAGAATATCAGTCGACAAGATTTCCTGCAGCCGGCCGTAATAATAAAGAAGTGATATTCATCGCTCCTGCAATGAGTCCAGCAAGCCAATTGGTTGCCCCCACTCTGAGAGAGAATCCGGCAATTAATGGATTGACCAGCATTGGACTCATCATGTAGAAAAAGCTTGCCGCCAAAATTAAAATAATATCTCGTGTATAAATATGTTGCTTCATTGCGTGCCTCGTTTCAAATTATCGATTGCCCGGTCAATCAGGTGTAAAAATTCATCTGACTCAACTGTTGAAAATCCGGTCAGTAACGCCTGCCCAGTGTGTGAACCATTCTGCTTCAAGCGTTGGCGCATTATGCGACCAGCATCTGTTAGCAGCACCAACTTTGCTCGTCGATCTTCTGGATTTTGTGCCAAACGAAGCAAGCCTTTATCTACTAATTTCTGGGTTAGCACCTGCGCGCTTTGGTGCCGAATGTGCTGAAAGTCCTTCAAACTAGAGATCGAGCTGTTCGGGTGATCTGCGAAAAATATCAATGTGTCGGCTTGCTCAGTTGTGATATTCAAACCTTCAATATGCCGATTACGCGTGCTAATCAAGGCATTTGTCAACTCTAGCAGCCGGCGTGCCGCAGTATATTCCTGGTTAACAACCATGTTATTCCTCCTACTAAATATACAGTTAACTGTATATTAAACCAACTCAGGCCTATTTTGCAATCTATGACCCTCAACTTTTTTACGGCCATCAAAAAAACAATAGCTATTAATCGCATACGTGACATGTGATTACAACTACTGTTTCTCAGTCGTGAACTCGGATGCTTATTGAATTCTTTACGTAAATTTGGATTTGAGTCCTTTTCTAAGTACCAAAGTGTCCCTGTTTCCTAGCGAACTGAATTAACCTGAAGCTCGTCAGCAACATCGTAAAAGACTGGTTCTGTCCAACTCAACATGTCATCTGTCAGTTCCAGTTTAACGATACTTTCACGGTTATACGGTTCAAAATAATACGTTCGACTTTCACAAACGGAGGCCGCTCGGTAAACGGAATACGTTTGCTGGTGATCGGTATTACGCGGCACTGCCACGCCATCTAACAAGTGCCAACTACTAATAATCGCGTCCGCCTCGTTAACTGGTTGATTTGCCCGTTCCTTGAAGTAGGCCGCCCGAATGAATCGTGAAGACGGACTGTAAGAACCCGGTGGGATCGACTTACCGGAGACATTACCGGTGGTGACCTTGGCAGTGTTCAACGGAACCTGACCTGCCAAAAACGCTGGTGTAAATTCCATATAGGCCGACATTCGATCAATTTGTTTCTCAAAGTTGGGCACGTTTGTCAAAATTCCTAACGGATCATCCACAACCCGCATCGGCATAATGGTCGGTTCAATGGCAACCATCCGCCCCGTTGTATCTGCCACTGCGAAGTGTAATTCCGATTGCCCATATTTCCGGTCACTATAGGTGTCGGCCATGAGCTCAATTTCGTCAATGTGTGCCTCAACATCAGCAACAGAACGGTAGTTACCGAGTACCCAAAACGCAAATTCATAAGGTGCCAGTTGCACTTTATCATTGCGACGCTCAACTGCCCGTTTGGACCCATTGGCAAAGGTCAACTTTTGTGCAGTCAGTCCCCACTCGTTGACTCCGTCAGACATGTCAATGCGATGTGGCAGTTGGAACGCACCGCCAACAATCGCGTATTTATTCGTGTGTTCACGATGGTCAAAGTCACTTTGCCACGTATAACCACGCGGAACAAACGTTGGCCGTACATCTAAGGTCGGCCAGTCCATCGTTCTGGACAAAACATGCGTGCCATCACAGGCAATTTGAAAAATGCTGGTACACATTGCTAAACCTCCAGTTTGCTAGTTTGTCGACGATTCCGGCTTAAATGCAGGTAGGCAATAAAGTGAAATGCAATGCCACCTAGTAATAAAATGCCACCAACCCAGTTCGACCAAATCGACGCGATAACGGCCAATCCGTACAGCGCCATGGAACGCAGTGGGTCCATTTTGATGCTGCGGTCAAACATAAAGTGCGTTTTATCCATCAATTGCTGATGCGTATACAAATAGCGATACATCAGGTAATAAACAGACGAAATGAAGAATGCAACCGCTGAATAAATCATAAATGAAACTTGAATATCCGCAGCGTTACGCTCCGCAATTGCGGTCGCAACCAAACTCATCGGATAATCCAACAACGTGACACTAAATAGTTGCAACAAGTTGATGAGATTTAAATTGCGATCAATAACCTTTAAACTTGCAAAATAGTCATGATGAAACAGCCACAAGGTGCCAACATAAAAATAAGAGACACTGTAGGCCAAAAATTCTGGCCACTGGTGTGCAATCGCCATCGCAAGATGACCCTGTTGGTAATCCGGCACGTGAAATTCCAAGACTAAAATCGTAATTAAAATGGCGAAAACACCATCACTAAACGCTTCCAAACGCGCTTTAGACATCATGATTATTTCGCCTCATTTTCTGGTTTAACTACATAATGAACATGCCCGTTTTCAGTAGTTCTGGCATACAGCCGCTGTGTATGTGCATCATCAAAGTAACCGAGGTCCAGCATTGTGTGACCCTCAACCGTTGCTTCACCATGGTACGCATCAAGTAAAAAGCTGCGAATGTTAAACGCCTCATTCATCAGGGCATCTGTTCTTTCAACTGAGGCCGCTAACGTATACCCTTCATCAAGCATCAGTTTGATGCCCGAAACTTTAAGGAAGGTGTCGTAACCATAAACGCGTGAAGTATTGCCATCTTCACGTTTTTTGGGATGAATGTAACCCTTAGACTCCCAGTAACGCAACTGGCGGGTCGACACATCTGTCATCTTACTGATCTGGCCGATGCCAAAAATCAAATTCACCATACTAAAGATTTTTCCATTACTTGTGTCGCGCAAACTTGCTCGCGCCATTTACTCACCTCCTGAAAAAGCTGTGCAGCTTTTCTGCTATATAGCCATAACGCGATCCCAGCCCAAAAGCCTGTGCATAACGCGAAGCTGAAACTGCACCAGCAAAGACCGCTTGCACAGTTTCACCTCCGCGTTATTGCTCGCTTTCTCCCAGGCTTCGTGATCACTCTGTCCACGTCATTGCTCGGCTTCAAGACCGGGCTGGTCACGCTCACTCCTCTGGATACAGTTCCTTTGTCATCTTTCGGTGCCAAATGTTGGCTTCTAGAAATGGTTGGCCATATGCCTCAAATTCCTGTTTAGCGTAAAAGCTAATTGCCGTTTCCTGTGCCTCCAGATATAGGGTTTTATACCCGTTTTTCTTCGCGTCCTCAGCAATTTTATTCATTAGAGTAACCGCATAACCACGGTGTCGTGCCCATTCAATGGTGGCCACGCGTTGGATTTGCAATAAATCATCATCCAACTTTTTCACACGTGCTGTGACAACCGGCGTATCGTGATCGTAACCCACATAATGGGTCGCCTCTTCATCATGACCGTCTAATTCTAATTCTTTATCAATGCCTTGCTCGTCCACAAACACTGCCAATCGTACTGAAACCGCATCTTCATACACTTTGTTATCAGTACCCTTAGCCTGTTTAATATCCAAGTCAGGTTTTTTACTTTTCTTCTTACCCCAGTTAAATAATCCCATTAATACTCCTTAATCGTTATTTGTTAATTTGATTTTCGTTGTGATGCACCACGATTACATAGCCAAAACGTTTCACTATCGACCAAACTTCATAAGCACGCTACTTTTCATTGTAGCCGAGCACTTCAATATGTTGGTCATCGAGGGCGAGACGGGTTACGCTGCCATTTGCTGGGCGAACACTTAGGTCAAACTTGCCTTCGCCATAGCGTTCCATTAGACTCAACAACGTATTACCATGGCTGATCACCAGCACATTGTCACCGTCCGACAAATCATCGTTTTCACGAATTAAATCGAACCCCCGGTCAATGCGTTGCCAATACTCATCGTTACTTTCGGCATCATGAAATGGATCTGCTTCTTTCATAAAGTCCTTAGCTTTGGCAATCGAGTACTTTTCTTCAATGTCTTTAAATCCATTTAAGCCATGCGGACGACCGACTTGGTCCCACACATAATTCATATTTTCGCCTTCAAACGAACCGTAGAACTGTTCACGAAAGAAGGGACTACTTTGTGGTTGTTTAACGTTTGAAACATTGTTTGCAGCCAAAATTGTGGCCGCCGTCTGTTGAGCACGTGTTGTGTCAGAACAATAAGCTGCCGCAAAAGCGACGTTACTCAAACGTTGCCCGGCGTCTTTTGCATCTGCAATACCTTTATCCGTTAATGGTGAGTTACTCCACCCTTGTAATTTGTTATAAATATTAAAATAAGTTTGTCCGTGACGGACTAGGTACAATGTGACTGATGCCATATTAATAACCTCCAAATTTTAATGATGACCGACTGTGTATCGTCTATCTTCCATTATACACGACGCGGCGAGTGCTTACTGTATTTGTCCACGTTCTTTATGGATCGTAAGCATTACGTGGCGGGTTAAAGTTTGCGTAAGGTCAAATTTGTGGCAGTGAACAGCAATGGGTGGACGTGGTAAACTATGACATATGCTTTTTTAGCGATTAAATGTAAAAAGAGGAACTTGATTCATGCGTAAGCTGCAAGCAAAACTTAATACCAGAATTGGTTTGTTCTGGCTCCTCGTCTTCGTTTTCTGGGCCAAGACCATGCTGGCGTACGCGATTGACTTTCACTTAACCATCAGTGATCCGATGCAGGCAATCATCACTGCCATCAATCCAATCGGCACTAGTCTGTTATTGTTCGGACTCGCCTTCTATGCTCGACGGGCACGGTTTTTCTACCCAATCTTAGCTGTTACATACATTTTAAATACCGTTTTGTTGTACCTAAATGTCATTTACTTTCGTGAATTCACGGACTTTATGACGGTTTCAACGATGACGGGTTACGACAAGGTTAATCAGGGACTGTCCGGCAGTTCACTTGCGCTAACCCTGCCGCACGACGTGTTTTACTGGCTAGATATCGTCCTATTAGTTTTACTTTTCGCCTTTCGCTGGTTGAAGTTTGACAAACTCGCGTTACCAAAGAAAACCGGCTTCGCCATGACTTCGTTTGCCCTCATGTTCATCACCTTCAACTTGGCGGTGGCAGAAGTAGACCGCTCACAACTGATGACACGGACGTTTGACCGAACCTACGTGGTGAAATATCTCGGACTCGACTTTTTCACGGCCTACGATGGTGTTAGTGAATGGCACACTTCTGCAATGCGTGCCGCCGCTACAAAGTCTGAACTCAAAGACGTTACAGACTTCACGAAGCAACATTACGCAGCCCCAAATAAAACGATGTTTGGTGCTGCCAAAGGGCGCAACGTGATCATTATCCACCTTGAAAGTTTCCAGCAATTCTCCATTGATCAAAAGGTGAATGGAAAAGAAGTCACACCATTCTTAAACAGTCTCTACCATTCCAAAGATACGTACGCATTTGACAATTTCTTCCACCAAGTTGGTCAGGGGAAAACTTCAGACGCCGAAAACATGCTGGAAAGCGGGACTTATGGTCTGCCACAAGGCTCGCTGTTTGCACAATTGGGTAGCGACGAAAAATTCCAAGCAGCACCTGCGATTCTTGAACAATCACCTGAAAAGTACACGACGGCCGTGTTCCATGGTAATGTGCCAAGCTTCTGGAACCGAAACAATGTTTATCCAAACTTAGGTTACCAGTACTTCTTCTCGCAACAATACTACAACCACAGTGGCGACCGCTCCATGGGCTACGGACTAAAAGACAAGCTGCTCTTTGCCGATTCGGTGAAGTATCTTCAGCACCTGCAGCAACCGTTTTACGTTAAGTACCTGACAGTTACCAACCATTTTCCGTTTGAGCTGGACAAAGACGATCAGGACCCTAACTTTAAAACAACGGACACAGACAGTTCCCCAGTTAACAACTATTTCGTGACGAACCACTATCTGGACCAGTCCGTCGAAGAACTGTTTAACTTCCTGAAGGCTTCCGGTCTCTACAATAAGTCGATGATCGTCATTTATGGTGACCATTACGGCATTTCAAACTCTGAAAACAAGAGTCTCGCCACTGTTCTGGGCAAAGATCCTGATAACTGGACAAACTTTGATAATGCGCAACTGCAACGTGTCCCGTTCATGGTCCACATTCCCGGCAATGGTCACGGTAAAATTGAACATCAGTATGGCGGTGAGATCGATGTCGAACCAACCATCTTGCATCTGCTTGGTATCAACACCAAACAATACGTTCAATTTGGCACGGACTTATTTTCCAAACATCACGACCAGGTTGTCGCCTTCCGTAATCAAGATTTCGTGACACCCACCTACACATCGCTATCTGGCACAATCTACGACAACAAGACCGGCCAGGTGGCCAATCTAACAGCGGCACAGAAGAAACATACGGCCGCTGAACAGGCAAAAGTCACTAAGGAATTGAGTTTATCCGATTCGCTGAATCAAAAGAACCTGTTGCGTTTCTACAAACCAGCCGGCTTCACAACAGTCGACCCAAGTAAATACAAGTACAACAAGGGACTGCAAAAGGCTGAGCAGATCGAACGTGATCGCGGTGTTGGTAGCACGTCGTTATACAGTCAAAACGGTAACAAGTCGATCGAGGACCTGTATCACACAGATGCTCCTGAAGCAGATGCCAACGGTAAGTAACGCATAAGCTTTAAGGTACTACTGCATATAAATAGGCTAGCAATCTTGAAAACCCTTCACGATTGCTAGCCTTTTTTGATTATCAGAATATCTACTTAATTATTTCAAACAGTCACCGGGTTGGGTACGTTTGCCGCGCCAGTGAGCCTGTGAACATCAGCCCGTCGCCGGAGAACTCACGGAAATTGCGTTTGGCATTACGTCCACGTTTCCCAGTCAAGAGGAACACAGCCAATCCAATAAAAATGACCGATTCAATAATAGTGATCCACCAGTCAAACATCCCCGGCTTACTCATGGTCTGTGAGCCACTGCTCATAAAAGCGAGGCTATCGACTCCAAAGTGAAAGAGCATTGGCCACCACAGTGCTCGGGTATATAAATACAATGCTGCAAACAAGCATCCCAAACTCCCAGCAGATAGCGCCTGTTCAATCGTAGCTGTCAAACTTTGACCGATTAAATTTGAAAAGTGAAATAAGCCAAATAAAATACTGGAGATTGCGACCGCCCAACCAAATTGATGCTGACGATATTGTAGTGCTTTCATGAGCAATCCAAGGATAACAAAACGCACCATCCACTCTTCGACAATGCCTGGTGCAAGACCGTTTAGCATCATGTTCACAGTTGGTGCCTTCATGCGAAAATCAAATTTCCACAACGTACTAAATGAGGTACCAGCGTCAAACGCGTTGAATAACATGAACGCAACACAGAATAGCGCCATTATCGCAATAACCCACCATTGTGAAGTTCGCGAGAAACCGAATCGTGGCAAGCGAAAGCTCCATGTGACCATGGTGAAACCGGTCATTACCGCAAAAATCACGGCTCCTGCCACACCACTAGTAACCAAACTCTTAACCACGCTGCTTAATGAACTTTGAAACGCGCCGGTCACTAAATCTGGGCTGTCACACACTAAGCCAAATGCCAACACAAAGATGATCACGATACGGCCGACCAGCGACTGAACACGGCCATAGGCAAAAATCCCAGCCGGAATATAAGCAACTAACAATAATAATAAAACGGCACCGGTAACGATATTTGCGTTCACGTGCCAACTGGAGACAAATATTCGGGTCCAAACACCCAAGACAACAATGATGGTCACGGTTTGAATAAACGCCTGCCCATAATGATTAAAGCGATACAAAAACCGTTTGAACCAGTGTAAGGATGACAGCCTTTCCTCATTGGACGATAATAATACCAGACCCAGTAGGTTAAACACGATACAAACGCTGAGTCCGGCCTTCATAAGGATAACTGACTCACGACTACCCGTTGTAGGTAGGAACCCGCGGCCAATGATAAGCAAAATTTCTTGAACGACAAGTTGAATCCAAAACCATCGTCGCAGTCCTAACCGGGTTGTTAATGTTTCTTCTACCATGCAATTCCCCCTGAGGTTGTCCAGCATCAGACCACTTTCAACCTTCCGTCAATAGTACCATAATCGACGATTGGGAAAATTGTACTGACGGTTGACTTCACCTGAAGTTTGGCAACACTCTTGTAAGCGTGCACCTGTTGCTCAAGGCCCTGTGTGCTGCCTGATCTGCTACACAGCCATAACGCGATCGCACCTCCAAGAGCTTGTCAATAACTTTTCCTAAACGTGCACCAAACTTCTGAAGTTCGGCAACACTCTCATAAACGTGCACCTGTCGCTCAAGGCCCTGTGCATAACCCGAAGCTGAATTATTCGGAAACCCACCGAATTCTTCACCTCCACGTTATTGCTCGGTCCTTCCCGAGCTTCGGCAACACTCTAAACGTGCACCCAACTTCTGAATCCTGTGCATAAGCTGTAAGTCAAGTCATTCGCAAGCCCACCGAATGTCTCGCCTTACTTCTTATTGCTCGGATTCACCCCGAAGTTGGGCAACACTCTCTTAAACGTGTACCTGTCGCTCAAGGTCCTGTGCATAACCCAAAGTTGCCAACCCACAAGCAAAGTGCGCTTGCATGTCGCCACCTTTACGTTATTGCTCGGACCTTCCCGAGCTTCGGTACCACTCTTTCTCAATCGACACAGTATATCACCGTTATCGAACACTGTACACATAAATAAGACACCTGTGTTGAATTGTCTCATTATTTATTAATTTTGGTGTCCGTTCGTGAATTTTTGTAGACATGATTGATACATAGAAAAAGCCAAACAGGATTGCCAATAAATCGCTTTTCGTTGTTTGGTTTCTTCAGAATTTTTTCTAGTCGACTGACTTAAGTGCGCCAAGCATGTCAACGCGGTTGATTTTACGGGCCATTAATGCCATGACGATGAGCGAAAAACCAATCGTTAACAGGGTTGAAAGCCCAAGGTTGCCAGCAAAAATAGTCGGGACGCCCATCGCAATTTCCGGAGGCAATGCGCCAATGATATAGCGATGAAGCCACTGACCACCTAAAAAGCCAAAGAGGATACCGGCACTCGTTAGCAAGATTGTTTCCCGATAGATGTACATTGTGGTTTCAAACGGATAGAAGCCGAGTACCTTTATTGTGGCGAGTTCTCGAATTCGTTCTGAGACATTGATATTGGTAAGTGTATACAAGACAACAAAGGCAAGTAGTGACGCACACACAATAATTACCAGTACGACATTATTGAGACCGCCTAAAATTCCGGCGATAATTCTCTTATTAGTCAGCGATTGAATGACTGCGAGACTTGTTGTTTGGTGTGTAAGCCGACTGGAAATACTGTTAACGGTTTGAGCATCATGGTGGCGCAACTGAATCATTTCAGTATTGCTTGTAGCCACTTTATGAAAGGCCTTTTGGTAGTAAGCGGGAGTCAAGTAAACGTAGTGACCAATGTACATTTCTGTAATTGCACTAATTTTGACCGTTGTTGGATGACCTTGAGTATCTTCAAGCGTTAAGTGATCGCCGACCTTCTTATTAAATAACTTGGCTAATTTTTCACTAATTACCACGCCATTATTGGTTAATGAAATAGCCTTCCCAGTTTGTCGGTGTCGGAGGGTGACAAACGTACTTAAGCTTCTCGGCGATTTTGGAACAATCATGCTGATATTTTGATTATCGAGCATTGCTGTATTTTTAGCGTGAACAGCTTGATAATGAATTAACAGCGATTTTTTAACCGCATCATTATTTTTGACCACATTTTGATAATTTCGAATTTGTTGTGAAGGGGCATTGTCGTTATATACGCCAAGAAGGTCGTAGTGAATAAGGTGCGTATACTGAATCCGCTCCAAATTTTGCAGAGAGTCGTGGATTCCGAAGCCGGTAATCAGTAGTGTCACGCACCCGAATACTCCGAAGATCGTCATCAGCATTCGTTGCTTGTAGCGAAAGGGGTTTCTAAACGTAACTTTTTGGGAAAATGGCAGACGCTGCCAAAGCCACGAAGCTCGTTCTAGTAAGATACGTGAACCAGTTGCTGGCGCTTTGGGGAGCATGAGTTGCGCGGGGACTTCCTGAAGCAGTTGACGTCCAGTCCACCACGCAGGGATGGTCGTGCATAAAAATGCAATGACGATGGAAATAATGGCCCACAACCATGGAATATGAAGTTGTAAGGCTCCAAGATTGAATCCAGCCGTGTAAGCTCGAAAAACGATTCTTGGTAGTAGTCGAATACCCAAAATGACACCGATTGTTGCGCCTAAAGAAGCAGCCGTACAACCGTAAACCCAAAATTCTTTCATCGTTGCTTGTTTGCTGTAACCGAGGGCACGCAAAGTCCCCATCTCGATGCGTTTTTCTTCTGCCATTCGCCCCATGGTGGTCATACAAACTAGAATTGCGATGGCAAAGAAGAGAATCGGAAATGTATTTGATAAAATGCTGATTCGGTTTGCCCGTTCCCCATATTCGTTATAGCCGGCGTTGTAATCGTTTCGTCCTTGGATCGTGTAATTCAACGCGGACAGTGTGCTTATCTGTTGATGTGCCACGTCAATTTGTTTCGCCTTCTTGTTTAGGATATTCTCTTGTAGCGTTAGTTGCTGTTTGGCGGAAATGGTCATGGCAGTTGGAGATTGTCGAAGCAGTTGCTTTTGAGCGTCACTGAGTCGTTGCTCTTGGCGCGTTATCGCCTGCTTGGCACGTGCTGATAAATATTTCCGTTTTTGTTTTGCATGGTGATTGAGACGGCGCTGTAACTGTGCCACATTCCGATTGACCTGTTCCTCGTAATGTTGCGAGTACGCGACCCCACTAACGTTCCCAAACTTAATTCGGGCAACCTGATAGGTCGAATCGGTAAATGCGGATGGTGAAACAATGGCGAATTCTGTTAATTGACCGTTACCCACGTTGGCATTACCTAGGTCATTTTGTTTAATGTAATTGGCGGAATCAACGAAGCCGACAACCCTAAACAGGCGGTGGTGAAGTTGTTTACTTTGGTGATTGGTGTTAGTGGTGAGTGTAATTTGCTGACCAAGATTGTACTGGCCCTTTAATTGGCTGCTTAGGGCGATGGCATCAGTGGTAGTGGGCAAATGTCCATTTGTTACTGTCACTGTCGAAAGCGATTTTGGTTTTACCATCACACGTGTTACACGCTGATTGTTGTGGTTCAGGCGTAAATCAACTTGACGACCAAGCATTACACGTTGAACGTTTGGTAGTCGGCGTAGGTAAGCAGCATCCTGACGAGTGAGTCCCTGAGTGGCAGTTACCTCGGCGTCTGCTAAGTTGTGCTGAGCAAAAAACTGTTGTCCTGTCGTTTTCATGTCTGGTCCAGTAGCTTTCAGACCGACGAGCACAAACACGCCAAGGGCGATGAGAATAACAATAGAGACAAATCGAGCAACGGACAGTTTGAATTCACGACGAATGTTACGGTTTAAAAAGATCATTGAAAATTTCCCCCTCACCATTCGATATGACTGACAGATGTTGGTGATGGGTTTAAATCATCTTGCTTAACGCGACCATCGCCAATTTCGATGACATGATCGGCCATTGGTTTGATCAGAGCGTTATGAGTAACGATGATTACATTTTTGTGATTGGTGTGGCAAAAGTCTTGCAGCAACTGCAAAATGCTCTTACCGGTTTTGTAATCCAGCGCACCTGTGGGTTCATCACACAGTAATAAATCTGGATTTTTGGCAATGGCTCTCGCAATGGCCACACGCTGTTGTTCACCACCGGAAAGTTGTGCTGGAAAGTTATCGAGACGATTGGCCAGGCCAACATCGGTCATGACCTGTCGAGGTTCTAACGCATCAGGGGCAATCTCAGATGCCAATTCTACATTTTCCAGTGCGGTTAAATTCGGCACTAAATTGTAAAATTGAAAAACAAAACCGATTTGGTTACGACGGTAAGTTGTTAACTGGCGGGCTGAAAATTGACTGATGTCATTTTTGTCAATCACAACGTGCCCTTTAGTGTTAGTGTCCATTCCGCCAATAATGTTGAGCAACGTAGACTTACCGGCGCCTGATGCACCAACGATAACGGTTAACTCGCCTGAGCCTAACGTGAAACTAACATCATCGTTTGCGCGAACCTCAGTGTCGCCACTGCCATAGATTTTGGAACTGTGTTGTACTTTGATCATTACCATATGAATCACCCCATAATATGCATTTTTAAATAAACAACGTGTTGATTATCTTTTATTCGTCGCTTATACTACTAGCATTCAGGAATGAATCAATCGTCAATCGCGGTGGATTTGTTCATTTCAGAGGAAGGAGTGGGGGT